>NZ_AZEU01000134.1 GCF_001435035.1 Lacticaseibacillus manihotivorans DSM 13343 = JCM 12514 | reverse complement strand
CTTTTGAATACATAATGACATCATACCCGAAGTCCAGGTTTTTGTCCGCACGCCCACATGACTAGAAATTTTCTTGCATTTACGCTACCATAAAAGAAACGGTTTGGAGGCGGCGACATGAAAAAACTTTGGCTCCCATTGCTCGGCCTGATGGTGTTTTTAAGTGCTTGTGCCACAGGCTTTGATCAAAAGGCGCAACTGAAAAAAAACTCAGATACCATTGTCGTACAAGTCGCCAAACAAAATGCGGCAATCGCCATGATTCAAAATCAAATCGGGGCTTTTCCATCCACTTTCGAAACGGCCTACGCAACGCACCCCAACGCCGACTTCCAAAACGTTGGCAAAATTCACGCCTTGATTCAAAAACGCGAAGCCGCTTATAAGCAGTTGGAACGCGCGCAAAGCCAACTGGAATCAGCGTCTAATCAACTGGTGAAGATCAACTCGCAAGATAACGCGACCTTGCCAAAATCTGAATTAAAGAAAACCATTGCGACGTTGAAACTTGCCAAACTCGACCATAAAACCTTTGATGCCTATTACAAAGAACTCACCGATGCGGAACAAGATTTCTTTGATACCGTCGCCGCAGATCCCAGCGACAAAGCTGGCATCGAAGACGCACTCGGTCAGCTCAATCAATATGACAGCTCCCTCGGCCAACAAGCCGACATTGTCGAAGCCAATTTACAATCCGTCACTGCTGACGCGCAAAGCTTACACGCCGCCGCTTTAAAAATGAAATAAACGCAAAGGCGCCACCGAAACTCACTTTCGGTGGCGCCTTTGCATTTAGCGTTTAAATCTGAGTAAGGCTTGCCCTAATATCGGGACTAGAATGCCTGCCAACAAGGCTTCCGCAATGGCATTGATGGCCAAAGCCCCGATCAACAACCACCCGAGGTTACTGCCATCGGCGCCTTTGACGACGGCGTTCGCATTGTTGGCAAAAAATACCCAAGTCAACGCGATCACTAAACTGGTGTTGGTCAGCGCGCCGCACACCCCAGCGACACTCATTTTGATGGTGCCGACGACATCTTTTTGATGCTTTTTGGCGATGTGGTTGAACACCAAGCCAGCCACTACCCCAACCATGATCCGCGGCAAAATCGCGATCAACGGGTTGCGAAACAACAAGATCGTGACCGGGTCAGTGGCGTCTGTGTAAGCTTTGATCAAGCTAATACACCCCCAAAATGCCCCAAGACCGGCGCCGCCGCGCACCCCGAGCAAAATGCCGGCTAAAATCACGGTGAGGTGAATCGTTGAAATCGCCGGCCAAAGTGGCGTGATGCGAATATAGCCGACCATTGGGATGTAGGCTTGCATGATGATCATTGCCGCTAAGATCCCAGTAATGGCGATGGTGTAAGCAGAACTTTTGCGCGTCATGAGTTGTCCTCCTGAAAACAAAACGGCTGCAAGCAGTCGTTTGAATTAGTCATTTGATTTTTTTGTGCGTTGTAAAATTGGCGCTAAGTACTGCTGCTCGGCAGTTTTGCGAGCCGCGACAGCATCTTTAAAGTCAACGAACTGTTTATTCAACACCAATTTGCCTTTGAGAAATAACCGAGCATTCCACTTGGACGTTTGCCGATCAAAGGAAACCCCGATCACGCCGGAACGATTGGTGATGCGCAGTTTCGTCGCCGCGGACACGTTGACGCCTTCAGTACGAGAGAATTGCCCCCGTTGGCCCATTTGTGCGCGCGTTTTGGGATTTGCCATGATCGCTTTTTTCATGTATTCACGCCGGTAACACCCACAACTGGTGGTCATCCCTTTGCGCAAGCGATAGCCGTCAACGACACATTCATTCCCACAATCACAAACACAATTCCAGCGGGCATTGCCATTGTTGGCGACACCGGCATAGCTGACGACGCTCAAGCGCCCGAATTTCTGTCCGACTAGATTCAATCGTTTCATGAATGCATCCTCCCAATTAGATTTTTCAAAATCTATTTTGCGTAAATTTCCATAGTTTGTCAACTTTGGCGCCGTGTCCTGACTCCAGGCTCTGCCGAATTCGATCAGTTTCTTCTATTAAATAAGCGCTGTCATCTTCGTTTGTATTATACCCCGCTGACAAGACGCAACACAACTAAAAAGGTCATCGCGGCGATGACCTTAACGAGATATTTTAACTTTAATCCGTTTGGTGAGCTCTGCGTTCACCTTGCGAATTAAATCAAGTGGTGGCGTGATCCCGCCGTTGCGCCTGCTGGCCCAATCAATCGACCCAAAATCCTTTGATCCGGAAAGGCGCTTGAGGTCCGCACCATTCAAGCCCAGTTTGTCAGCGCGCTGCCACACGACTTTGAGCTCGGGCTTAACAGTATGATGCGCATAAATTTCATAAATCGGCAAAGTGATCAACTTGACGACTGCGATGACACCACCAACGATTGGAATGTCAACAGCGCAAAACTGTAGACCAAGATCAGCCAATTCGCTGAGTTTGAACCTCGTCGCATCATGATTTGTAGCCATTGAGATACCCCCGCCTTAATGTTGCCAGCCGTTACCGACAGCGCTATCATTAACTCAAATATACCCCTATCAAAGCAATTTACAATCAAGGAGATTGCCATGTTAGACCTGACTTTTGATCCCAGTTTTGCCCGGACTTTGGCCAATCACGATGATTTCGACGTCTTGGCGTTACCGCCTGATTTGCAATTTGGTGATTTAGCCCGCCTCAATGCCGTCAATTCAAATTTCTACCAATTTAAGGCCAGCCAGTTAGGTTTAGGGCGGCAAGGCAATGATTCAGACGCCCAAAGTCTGCAAAACGTAGACCAAGCGGCCATCACCCAGTTAAAAGCCGCCATTCAAACCAACAGTGCTTTGCGCCTTTGGTGGACTTGATGTGATCGGTTTGTGGTGGTTGGCTGGTTTATGTGCCAAACAAAAACTTTCGATTCAACAAGTGCATGTGCCGACGGTTTTCCCGCATCCGACCCAGTCAGCGCTGTACAAAATTACGAAATTAGGTGAGCTAGACCCGGACTGGCTTGATGCCTTGGTGCAAACCGCGACCACCGTAACCGTGCGTGATTTAACGGCATTCAGTTATGGTTGGCAAAATTTGCACTCAGCAACAAACGAGGTTCGCATCTTATTAAACGGCGAGCTGCTGAGTGTGCCGGAAACTTATTTTGATCCGTTGATTTTGGCCCAAGTCAAAACACCGCCAAGAACTTTCCCTGAACACGTCAAAGCCATCGGCCGTTTACTTGGCGAATATCAAATTAGCCTCCCTGATTGGTGGTGGCATTATCGTTTGCAACAACTTTTTGACGGAAAGTGAGGTAGGACATGCGTTTATTCACTTAGGTCATCCGCGGGCCCAAGCTTTCCGATTGGCTTTTTCGAGTTATTTACTAATCTTACCCGATGCTGCCATTCACACTGGCTTTTATTCACGACGGCCTGGCAATTTGGTGTTCGGCGGCAAAGCGCTGATCATCTTGTTCATTATTTTGCTGGCATGGATGCAGTGGCGGCTGGTGGTCGTCCAACAACACCGCGAAAAATCACTGCGCAACGAGTGGCAAACACTCGGGTTCGTTGGTGTCCTGATCCTCATCTTCTTGACACTGCAATTATTACCAGCTTAATCTGCGATACACACAGTCGGGTGCCCTGGTGACCTTCACCATTGCCACCCGACTGTTAATTTTTGCCTGACAACCACGATCCAGCCAACGTCAGCGCCGCGCCGATCATCAATGGCACCGTCAACGGTTCATGCAACACAATCACGGAGAATATCAACGTAATCACTGGGACCAAGTAAATGTAAACACTGCTGACCACAGTACCTAAGCGCTTGACCGCAAGATTCCAAGTCACAAAACACAACGCACAAGCGCCAATGCCTAGAAATAGGAAATTGCCCCAATTTTGCGGTTGTTGCAAGGTCGCAAAATTCAAGTGAAAGCCAAGTGCATACGCAATCGGCAGCATAAAAATCAATCCGTAGAAAAACACATGGCGCGTTGATTGGATCACATTGAGATTTAACTCACCGATTTTGGTCGTCAACACAGAGTAAATAGCCCATGCGAAACAAGCGAGAAGGGCCAAGCCATCCCCAGCCAAACTCCCTTGACCAGCGGCACTACCCGGATCTGAAATCAAAATCACGCCACTGATGGCCACCACAAAGCCGATATAAAACCAAATCGTTGGCCGCTTGGCGTTTAGAAACCATGTCGACAACAGCGCCGTGAGAAATGGCGAAACGGTTACGATAATGCCGACATTGCTGGCAGTGGTTTGCGTCAGCGCCATATTTTCTAAGAGGTAGTAAATTGTGATGCCAGAAAATCCAGCACCGACAAACAACCATTCGTGCCGGCGATCGGCGATATGTAAAAGCCCAGGCTTCCAAATCAATAATGCCAAGTACCCAATGACAAATCGTGCTAACAAAATTGTGACCGGATTGAAACTACGCAACAACACTTTTGTCGCAATGCAAGTCGTACCCCAAATTAAAATCGTGATCAACGCGGCGATATGGCCAGTGGTACGTGCTTTTGTCATGTTCAAGCTCCCCAATGAAAAAGACCATCAACTGATGGCCTGCGCTAATTGCTTTATTCTACCTTTTGTAAACTCACCTGACTAGTCCCAAAAAGCCTACCTTGCTAACATAAGGTAGGCTTTTCGATGTTGATATCGTTTAATATGAACGAGACTATTGATTCGACAACTGAATTGCCATCACGCCATAGGCAGGTAACTGGATTTCCCCAGCCGTCACCGCCTTTGCCGATAACAAGTCGATGCCATCTTGTAAAACCTGTACAGTTTGCGCCGAATCACTGAAGTTCATCACCAACGCCACTTGATGCGTTTGCGTACGACGCATTTGCACTGAGACTAGTGGTTGTGGTGCGATCACGGTTTGTTGCTTCAGGTCCAAGCCGGCCAGCGCTTCATCATACACATTCGCCAGCAAAGCGGCATCCCCGCGTCCACCGACATAATAGGTGTGGCCTTGCCCAAATGCGTGCGTTACGATCGCTGGTGCGTCGGCGTAGAAGTCCTGCGTAAAGTGGCCCAACGCCTGGCCACCGTTTAAGGCCAACACTTCGGCATAGTCGTAAATCGGATACGTATGATCACCGATGACCACGCCATTTTGCATTGAGGGATACAAGGTGTCGATTTCTTTGCGTTCAACGCCGTAGAGATCCGCCAACATAAAATCGCCAGTATAGGCCAAATCATGATGGTCCACTAAGGCACTGATATAGCCGCCAATCAACACCCCGCCGGCTTGGACATAAGCGCGCAATTTATCGGCAAAGCTTTGCGGCATCGCATAGTGCATCATATCGACGACTACCGCATAGCGACTTAAGTCTGCCTCAACGCCGACAATATCGACTGGAATATCCCGTTGCCAGAAATAATCATACTGTTGTTGGAGCGTTTGCCAATATTTTTTGGTGCTTTGCGCAAATGCTTGGGTCGCATCAAGATTCCAATGGCTTTGCTTGTCATAAACAATGGCGACGCGTGCAGCTTCTCGCTGGACACCAGCCAATCCCCGTAGCGCCTTTAAGTCATGACCAACTTGAGCCACATCTTGAAACACCCGATTATCAGGGCGACCATCTTGGGCCACCACCGCACCGTGGAACTTTTCAGAAGCACCGCGCGATTGCCGCCACTGGAAGTATAAGACCGAATCTGCCCCTTGCGCCAAGAACTGCAAGGCAGCTAGTCGGTGTTGACCAGGTCTTTTCGCCCGGTTGAACGCATGCCAGTTCACTAAAGATGGCGTGGATTCCATGATCAAGAAATTCTGTTGCTTCAAGCTGCGGAAATAATCGTTGATCATGGCAATTTTACTGCCGAGTTGCGCTGGGGTCATCGCCGGATTCTCCCAAGTGGGATAACAATCCCATGACACCACATCGACATGTTTGGCAAATTCGGCATAATCTAAGCCGTGGAATGGTTCAAGATCTTCGGTATCCGCCATGAAGTTCGTGGTTTGGGGCTTGTCAGAATACTGGCGAATCGCTGCCACTTCCTCGTCATGAAAATCAATCGTTTGCGCCGTCACGAAGCGCCGCCAATCTGCGGTCAGCCCTAAAAGCGTCGTATCACCCAATGGAGTCGGTGAATGGATCTCATCCCAATTGTCAAAATGATGCCCCCAAAAACCGGTATACCAGGCGTCATTTAACGCATCCAAGCTCGCATATTGGGTCTTCAACCACTGACGGAAGGCTGCTTGGCACAAATCGCAGTGACATTCACCGCCGAATTCATTGGAAATATGCCACAAGATCAAATTCTTGCGTTGGCCATAACGCTTGGCCAATAAGCCATCGATTTTTGCCACATAGCGCCGATAGACGGGACTAGTGAAACAGTGGTTATGCCGCTCACCAAAATGCAAACGATGATCATATTCATCCACGCGTAACACTTCAGGATAAGCTTGTGCTAGCCAGGCAGGCTTAGCCCCACTTGGCGTTGCTAAGATGATACTGATGCCGTTTTGCGCCGCTTGATCAAAGACGTCATCCAACCACTGCCAGTGATACTCGCCTTCAGTCGGCTCTAACGCCGCCCAAGAAAAGATCCCCACAGTGACGGTATTGATGCCGGCTTGCTTCATCAGCTGCCAGTCGGCTTTTAAGACTTCAGGATAGTTCAGCCATTGATCCGGGTTATAATCCCCGCCATGTAATAAATGAGTTGTTGTCCATTTTGTCACCCTTTTGTCCCCCCTGCAGTCAATCCGGTTACGAAATTACGTTGCAACATTAAGAAGACGATGGCCACTGGTACGGAAATTAAAATCGCTCCAGCCGCGAAAGTCGTGTAACTGGCCCCCATTTTATCGGTGATCAAGTTATATAACCCGATTGGCAAAGTATATGCTTTGGGATTGCGCAAAATAACACTAGAAATCGCAAAGTCGCCTAGCGGTCCAGTAAAGCCGTTCATCGCCACCACGGCTAGCATTGGCCGCGCCAGTGGCATCAAGATTTTCAGGAAGATCCGGGTATTACCAGCACCATCGATGCGCGCTGATTCATCCAAGTCGCGGGGAATGGAATCAAAGTACCCTTTCATTAAATAGGTGCTCATCGGGATTTGCCCACCGGTATAAATCAAGATCAATAGCAAGTGGGAATTGACCATGCCCATCATTTGCGCCAAAACGAAAATGGCGATCAACGCAGAAAACTGTGGGATCATTTGTAAAAGCAAGAACACGGTCAAGCCATTTTTGCGCCCAACAAACTTAAAGCGAGAGAAAGCATAGGCCGTCATCGAGACGAAAATCACCGATAAGATCATCGTGGCGACACTGATTTTAATGGAGTTGGCAAACCAGCGGAAGTAATAAAAAGTCGCACTGGTTTTGGTCAGCGCCACATAATGCGCAAACGTTGGGTGTTTGGGGATCAAACTCGTCGAAACCAAGCTGTTCCCAGGATTGAAACTGGCGCCGACAGTCCAAGCCAGTGGATAAATGATCACGACGGTAATGCCGATCAGCACCGCATACGTGAGCAACAAGCGCCAAAAGCGTGATTGTGAGTTGGTGTGCATGACTATCCCTCCTTAAAGGCTTGCGAACGCCGGAATTGCCAAAGGGCGATGGCGATGACAAAGACTGATAGCAAAATGGTCAACGCCGCAGCTAAGGCATATTGATTGGATTTCAAGGTCAGTTTGTAGATCCAAGAAACCAAGATATCTGTCCCGCCTGCCGTGGAGTTTGGCATCGCAGGACCGCCAGAATTGAACAGGTAAATAATATTGAAGTTGTTGAAGTTGAAGGTATATTGGGTGATGATGATCGGCATCATTTGCATCATGATAAATGGTAGCGTGATCTGCCGGAACTTCTGCATCGCCGTGGCCCCATCCATCAACGCGGCTTCATAAAGATCTTCTGGTATCGATTGTAAAACCCCGGTGGTGACAATGAAGATATACGGGAAACCCAGCCAGCCTTGAATCGTTAACAGCGCCACTTTCGTCCACTTGGCTTCGGTCAGCCAAGGAATCGCTTTGATCCCTAATGCGTGTAAAATCGTGGTATTGATGGCACCAAAGGAATCGTTAAACATCCCAGCAAAAACTAAGATCGTCACAAATCCAGGTACGGCCCAAGGCAAAACCAGAATGATCCGCCAGAACTTTTTGAACTTGAGATCTTTTTGATGGACCAACACGGCAAAGAAAATCCCTAACACGATCGACAGCGTTGACGCCACCAAGGTCCAAATCACCGTCCAACCTAAAACACTAAAGAACGTTGAACGCCAAATATCGACGGTGAAGATCTGGGCAAAAGTTTTCAACCCGACCCAATCCGCCAAATTCGCTGGCGCCATGTGGTACAAGTTGTAATTGGTAAAGGCCAAAGCAAAACTGAATAAAATCGGGAAGATCACGGTGAAAACCAAGAGTAACACCCCAGGGCTCACCATCAAATAAGGATAATCGCGGTCCATCACATTGTGGAAACTTGCCTTGAAACTGATGACCGCTTCCCCATTGTCGATGGCTTCCCCAGTTTTATAAGCGTCACGCAGATTCAACCAGTAAAACAAGATCCCAATGGCCAGCACCAAAACAGCGATCAAGCCTTCAGCTAGTAAGAAAATCGAATTATCGCGGGGAACTTCGGTGCCTAAGGTGATCAACCCCCAAAATCCCATATTGAATAAATTGGCAAAACCATTTAAGTAAAGTCCAGCCACCAACAGATAAAAAATGCCTTTTACCCACTGACGATTGTAAAGTTGTCCCAAGCCTGGGATGATCGATAACGCTGCCGCAATGCGGGCGTGGCGGCGTTGAGGCTTGACCTCGATTCTTTGTGCCATACGATTTTTCCTCACTTTCTTGTTGGCATGGTCGCTGCATGAGCCATTAGATCGGTCCGGTTCAATAACGAAACGGACTCGCAGCCGATCATAAAAGGCCGGGCCACGCGCGCCCGGCCTTTCAATGACTACTTCTTGTTGGCTTTGATCGCACTCTTAATGGTTTTGACTGCGTTGTCTAAAGCCGTCTTCGGCGCTTGCTTGCCGGTGTTGATGACTTGCAAGGCGTTGTTGGCTGGATCCCAAACTTGATCCATCGCAGAAATACTTGGGGTCAGTTCCGCGTATTGCGATTGCTTAGCCACCGTTTCAGCACCAATCGAGTTCTTGACGGCAGTGCTGTTGACCAAAGACTTCACAGCTGGCACTTCTTGGGTCTTCTTGAAAGCCGTCAACAAGTTTTGCTTGTTGGACAGGTATTTGACTAACTTTTCAGCCATCGCGCCATTTTTGGAGTAGCTGGAGACGTTCCAACTCTTAACACCGATATAAGAGCGCATGTGCTTACCATTTGGTAAGGTTGGCAATACCGCAACGCCGTAATCGATCCCAGCTTTCTTATAAGGTTGGATATTCCAAGGACCAGAAATGACGGCTGCGGCTTTGCCTTCAGTGAATAAGGAATCCAAGGTGTTGATCCCTTGATCACCTAAAATGCCTTTTGGAAAGACGCCGGCATCATAGAAGGACTTGATGTAAGTCGCAGCCTTCACCGCCCCGGCATTGTTCAACCCGATGTCTGATGTATCGTAGTTCCCTTTGGCATCTTTGTTGAAAATGTAGCCGCCGTAGCTGGATAAGATCCCGCCGGCATAATAAACTTGGTCCCACAATGCGAGCAACCCATATTTGCCCGCTGCCACTTGTTGTTTCGAATACGTCAGCCATTCATCAGTGGTTTTAGGCAGATCTTTTTCGGATAAGAGCTTTTTATTGTAATAAAGGAAGGTCGTTTCGATGGTACGTGGTAAGCCGTAAACTTTGCCTTTAACGATTTGTGATTGCATCGCAGAGTCGGTGTATTGTTTTTGCGTCGCTTTTGAAACAGTCAACGGTTTAAGCAGCCCTTCAGTGGTTGCCGTCCCAATTTGATCAGAAGGAATCGTAATAATATCAGGTCCAGATCCTGCAGGCCCATCCAGGCGCAAAGATTCAAGTTGATCCGCATAAGCTTTTTCGACAATTTTGACTTTCACATTATTGTCTTTTTCGAATTGCTTGACCGCGGACTTGATCCCATCAGACTTATCTTTATCAGCCCATACAGTCAATGATTTGGTTTTGGTCGCACTGGTGTCACTCGATTTTGAGCTATTGCTTGGACCGCAAGCCGCAAGCAACAACCCTAAAGTACTCACAGCCGCGATCAGGACGGACTTCTTCATAATTTTTCCCCTTTCATAATTGCCGACGAATATGTGTAACCGCTTACTACATTTGTAGTGTAGCACCATCCCGGCATAGTTGTAAACTATTTTCTAAAATTATTTAGTTATGTATTAATTCAATTGCTAAAATTAATTTGAAAAGTCTGTGCGATCAAGGCGTTAAGGCTAGTAAATAATTTACTAATGTGCTAAATTAAAGAGGTAGGATATGCGATGATCAGCATACTAAGGAGGTACCGCATGGTCACAATCAAACAAATCGCCACAGAGTCTGGCTATTCTTCTGCCACGGTATCACGATTGCTCAATAATGATCCGACCCTTTCGATCACAGATGATACCAAAGATCGAATCCTCGCTGTGGCTGCACAGCTCGGCTATACCAAGCGCAACTTAGAACCACCGCGTCATGATATCGGGTTGTTTTACTGGTTGACGCCAGAAGAGGATCTGCAAGATACTTATTTTGAAGCCATGCGCGAGTGCTTAGAAGAACATGCCAATAAAGCCCGCATGCGCCTGCACATCTATGAACACGGAACAGATATTCAAGCAATTCAAGAAAAACTGGATGGTTTTTTGGCGATGGGCAACTTTACCGCCGAAGAACTCGATGCGTTAAGCGCGCTTAGCCCTTATGGCGTCTTTTTGGATTCAAACCCTGATCCGACGCGCTTTCATGCGGTGCTGCCGAATTTATCGCAAATTACGCGCAGTGCCATTGATGCGTTTGTCAAAGCGGGCATCACTCGGATCGGCTTTATCGGGCCGACTTACTTCAACCCCAACACCCACCAAGAAGAACCAGATATTCGTGAACGTATTTTTGAACAGTATATGCAACAACTCGGGCTGTGGGAGCCTGAATTCGTCTTCAGCCATGGTAATGTCTCGGTCACCAATGGCAAAGTCCTGGCGCAACAGGCGTTAGATAAATTCGGACCAGATCATTTGCCTGCAGGTTTATTTATTGGGTCAGATCCGCTTGCAGTTGGCGTTCTACAAGTCTTCAACAATGCAGGCGTCGTGGTGCCACGCGATACGGCTTTGATTTCCGTCAACAATCTGGAATTGGCGAAGTACCTGTCACCGCCGCTTTCTACTTTCAATATCAGCTTGGATGACGAAACCCGCATGGCGGTCAGTATGTTAGTCGATGCTTTGGCTGGCAAGCGTACGGCGCCAAAATTCGTCTGCCACATGGGCGCAGAGTTGGTGTTGCGGCAAAGCTTTACGGGATAAAGAAAATGAGGCTGTCGCCTTTTTGACGACAGCCTCATTTTTTGTTGTTCAAACCCATCAGGCCGCAGTGATTTGCGCCTCATTGATGTCACTTTTTGTGCTTGTCAATTTCGTCATTGACCTTTTTGAGGACTTTATCCTTCGCTTCGTCAACTTTAGCTTCCGCTTCGCTTTTGAGCTGCTTGGCTTTGCCTTTGGCTTCCATTTCGTCATCCTTCAGCAACTTACCGGTGGTTTCTTCGATCTTGCCCAAGGCCTTGTCCTTCGTTGATTTCAAATCTGTCATCATGTCACCTCCTTAATTTAAGGATATAACATTGGCGGCAAGGGATGCCAATTTGGTGCTCAGCAAAAAAATGTAAAAAAATACCCTCGACCATTTCTGATCGAGAGTCGATGTGGTGCTGATGCGGGCAAGAAGTTCGCTTCCGCGGCATATCAACGTCCAGAGCCCGTTGTACCGCATCCGTACCACATCCTGTTGAAAGTTACGCTTCCATCTTGTTTTTACGAACACATGTTTGTATAATGACTTCGAGGTGATCAAGATGAAGCTACCAATCAAAATCGGTAACTATCAAATCAAACGTGCATCAATTCGTGGTGGCTGGGTGAAATTGTGTCTTGGCTCATCCACAATCGGTTATCTTGAGCCAGATAAGCTGCTCGACGACCTCCCCCGCGTGATTGGTCGGCCACTGACGCCTGACGAACAAAGCCTACTATCTAATAGCGTTCCAAAATGCGTTGCCTAGTCCCGATCTGGGGCTTATTTTTTTGCAATCAAAAAAGCCCCACCCCGCGTTAGCAGAGTGAGGCAGTGATGAGCTAGAACGGGTTAGCCGTCCCAATCTTAATCTGCAAGCGATCCAATGGCTCGCCAAGCATACCCGCAAAGTCGGTGTCATCACGAACTGCTGGAAGCCAACCAGCGCGCTTCGTTGTTTGGGATCGGTAGTAAGCTTGCTGGAACGTTTCGCCAGCGGGCGTGGTGTAGTAAATCTGTACGCCGTCAATAGCGTGGCCCATGATACCAGCGAACCCGTTAGCAGCATTGCGCCGATCGTATCCGGTAACATATGGAAGCCAGCCATCTTGAGAGGTGTGGACGCGATACTTGACGCTACCATGATTGACTTTGACAACCAGAGCATCATGAGCATGATTCGGGTTGCCCGCGAAGCCATTTACCGGATCACTGCTAAAGTTGGTGACTTCGCCTAACCAAGTACCATTGAGCTGGTGCAAATCGTAAGTCACATTAGTAAGCACGGCGCCTTTAGTAGCTGCTTGTTTAGCCGGCGTCTGAGCTGGTGCAGTCGTCGCCGTAACCTTACCAACCCCATTCTTGATGTCGGCGGCTACTTGGCCTTTACTCTTGCCGATACGTGCCAGTGGTGCCCACGGGTCGGTATGACTTGTTTCACCATTCATCTGAGCGATATGGCGATGTGTTTGTACTCCCGTGTACGAATTGGCCTCGAATGTGTACGCGATGCCCAACTTTTTGCACATGTCGCGGATCAGTTCAATCGTCGTGTTGTAGATGCGCAATTGTTTGGCCCTGTCGCTTGATTCTTCCATTTCGATTTGCACAGGCGCGATCGCGTTAGCTGTTTGGCCAGCACCCCAAGCAACGTAGCCAACACTGCCAACAGAATAAACAATACCATCACCGGCAATGAAATGAACGTATGCTTCATTGCTTGACCACGTACGCTTTTCAAAGGCCGCGTTGTTCTTGGCTGATGCATCTAGGTTAGCTGTCGAGTGAAACACGATCATCTTACCGGTAGTGCGTTGTGACGAACCCTCACTATTAGAAAGCGCGTAAGTAGTATCAATAGTGTAACTCATTTTTCTTCCTCCTTCTTAGGTGTGGTGTAAGTCAGTGCCTGGGCACTGTCAGTCACTCCGGCAGTAGTCGGGTCAGTGACCACACCAAGAATTGACAGCACTGCGAATACCGCATTGACGATGCCGGTCAGTTGCGTGCCCAGGTTCGCGAAGTCCCACTTATAACCAAAAGGCGCAGCCACAGCTTGCGCAAGCAATAAAATAGCCGGAACTAAAGCCAGCCAGAATTTGACACTCAGCAATCGTACTTTCCAATTAATCTTCATGTTAAACCTTCCTTTCAATTTTTAATTTTAAGTTGTAAAACCTTGTTGTATAGTGCTTCTCCCGTTCCGTTTCCGCCTAACGCTTTGTAACTGCGGAAAAGGTAGTTTAAATCGTCTAAGTCATCAGTGCTGATATAACCGGTTTCGATATGGTGGTTGCACATCATGTAAACCTCGTGATGAAGCAATCCGACAAGCCCAGCATCAATCGCCTTTCCGTGTTTTCGATGTGTCTGAAACTGGCTTAAAATCCAACCAAACAAAGCCCCACCGCCCAACTCTACAAAAATGTCTAACCAACTCTTAAAATCCACACTTTCTCACTTCCTTTAAAAAATACCGATTACGACAAACAGACTTCCCCAATCATCATCATGCCAATACCTACAATATTAATTAATATAAATGGAGCTGAAAACCTTACATTCTTAATATCGAAATCTTGTTAAAGACTTTACCCGCCAACGTTTAATATTAAATTTCTTTTACCGCGCAGTTTCTTAAAACTTTAAATAGCGCTACTTCGCAGTTTGCATCTACAAGCCTTTTGCGATTGTATATTTCAACCAACTATACAACTGATACCCCCAGTTAATGTGTCCAATACCATTGACATGGGTACTTGCGTGCCAACCATAAGCATCGTTGTATAAATTGTCTGCTGTCAATTCGATATTTGCATCAGGTAAATCAACCCTTCGCATTGATACACTTTCAGCGGTAGGTTGAACAAAATAAAATGGTAGGAAGTAGATTCCGTTTGCTTCGCTTGTTGCATTTCCGTACTCAGTTTGTAGCATAGATACAAGATCATACTGTTGGTTATGTCTGCTTCCTTGTGCGCCGGTATCGTTCCATATTGTCGTTTTCTCGCTAAAATTAGGATGTAACGATGGGAAAAAAGTCCCTGCTGCATCTGATAACGTGATACCAATAATCATATTTGGGTACTCTGTTTTGATGATATTCACCAACTCTTGGTATTGAGCAAGTGTACCACCCCCATTTGCACCCAACATGATTAATACATGCGTTGGTGTACATACATCAATCTCATTTAAATTACCCGATGTGATTAATGATCCTGTTCCGCTTCCTAATGTCAATCGAGTTCCTGTGTCGTCCATTGTCCGATATTTAGCAAGCCAAGCGTCAATACTGAATTTGAGTGTTGTATCACTCTTAAATGCAGCCACTCCACCGTTAAGATAACTGGATAACGAGATCCCACGAATGCCCTCGTGATGCGTAGTTACCGGATATTCCACATCCTTATAATTCATGGTTCTTGTTTTTTTGAATTGTCCTAAGAATAAACATTCATGCCCCGAACCAGCATCAATGTGATCTTTCATGAAAAATTCTTTCGCAATCAAATGATAAGCCCAATTTTGAAGATGGTTATCATCGTTTATCTGTGCCAATTCAGCGTATGTTATGCTATCACCAATACATAATACTCTCGGTTTTACGTTAGCAGTCACGGAATTAAGCGTTGACGCATGGACAACATTAAAACTGCTATCCACTATATCATTTCCTGTGATTGTTACGCTCTTGGTGGTTTCCAATACATTGACACCACTATTATAGGTAACCGCAGGAGATAGTTCATTTGAATCCGTCACAACAATTGGGGCATTAAACACAACTTTATCCGAGTTGTTCCCAAACCGAATGTGTTTTTCGCTTGTCAATCCTTTGAATAAATGGTCAAGATAAATAGCTGCGGAGTAGTTTCGGTTGTGCCCTTTAGCCGAAGCGATAATATCATTACACACGGTATATAATTTATAAGGTGCAATGTGGGGCATAGGTGACTTCGTACATGGCACGGATTGTAAATCGGCAACGTTTTGTTTCACAACATCCAAATCCGATTTCACATCAACATAATAGACAGCACTACTTATTTTATCAGGATATGCGATGGGTGAAGCGAATGAAAGTCGGATGAAAGCGGCGGTTAGTGGTATTGGAATAGTATCTGACGCGATTGGCGTATGCGTATTAATAGCAGATGTTGTGCTGATGAAAATCCTATTCTCGTCATAAAAATTTATTGATCCAATTTTTTCGTGTCCGTATACTTTATACGCAATAGCGTACGATGGGTCAATTGCTTCGAAATCAGTGTACACCCAGTTGGTATCAGTTGTGTTGACTACTAACCCATTTGTTCCGATATAACCAATACTTGTTGGCGATTCACATAAATTAGTAGCCCATAGTGTCCTTTCGTCTAAAGTAACGTTTGTTTCAGCGATGCGTTTTAGTGTGTCAAATGGTGTTGTGATTATATTATCAGAAAATAATGTATCACCTGCTGATTTTGCCCAACAATACCGCACGTACCTTGTTCTTTTCGGTGCGGTAACCGTACCTGTTGTCAACACAAGTAAATTGCTTTGATCGAACACAACCGATAACAATGGGATCATTGCATCATCGAAAAATGAAATACTCGTGACAATGTTTTGACCGTGTAATTTATAATCAATTACCGTACCTGGAATGGCATCGAGCATATTCGTGTATACATAATTAACATCACCTGGAACAATTTCTCCGGATGCATTTATATAACCAGAGAAAGTTTCGAGCCCATCAATAATAGATTCATTTACTATCCCTTTATTCAGATTTGACAGGTTTGTAGTAAGTTCATCATTCAGTTTAGTTTTGGTCACCGTGCCATCTGCAATCCCCACGCTCTGATATATGCCTGCATCAGTCCATACGTTATTTGCCCAAATATACTTGTGCCCATTGTCAGCCGCTATCATCAAACCATTTTTCCCGTTTGGGTACTTAGCTTGAATCGCCGCTAAATTGGCGAAAGTCTCAGGCAACGCCACAATCCCAGAAATCGAATTGTCCGTGTAGTCTTTGGCATTATGCAATGCATCAGCATCGCCCGAGTCTGCGTATTTCTCGGCACTTGATAGGGTGATCGCGTCTTTTTTATCAGTCTCGGATTTATTGTAGAAATCTCCCTGATTATATGCATTCAAAACAGTTTTAATGTCGATATTCATGTCATCGATTTTTTTCTGAAGGGAGTTGAGTGTGCCATCAATGATCGTGATGTAGTCATCAGCCTGTGCTTGACTAATATCAACGGCGGCCTTGATGATAAAAGCCACGTCAAATGTTGACTCCGAACCATCAGCATCGGATAAGCTGAAATAGGCTGTTGTAATTTTACCTGGTATAGCCGATAACGCGTTGGGGACTTGATAGGTGAACTTCCCATTGGCAGAATCAGTCACCGTGAATCCGGTGCTATCAGCGATTACGGCCTGCCCGTCAGCCGTATCCGCTTTGAACATTGGTGTAAGTCCGCTAAGCGATACCGGAGAGCCGTTGTCCATCAGTGTGGCATCAATCACCACGGCGCCGGTTTTGTCCCCTTGCCGCAAATATACAGGCTCAGGTGCGATGGTATTCTTTGAATCAAGAGTTACTTTGTACGTTCTGATTGCCATTTTGTATCAATCCTTCCATTTTTTCCAAATCTTCATAGGTGTCTTTTGTATCAACGAGGCGCTGATCCTCAAATCCTCGGCGCTTACCTTTGAGTTCCCACCCAAACGATGAATCAGGGCTGTTTGATGAAACGATGAAGTAATCCTTGCCACGTTCAGAAATCCAGAATTGCGCGTCACTGTAAGCTGTCAAGAAAACTTGGTAAGGCTTATCCGTGTTAATCAAATCAAAAACGAGCGGATCAACGTCCACTCGCACCGTTTTATTATCGCCCGTTTTGCTCTCACCAATATCGCCGACATAGTTTTCTGCCAGCTCGTATGCTGGCGTTAGCCTAATCCCGTCTCGTGTTACTTGAGCGGCGTTTTTCGAACCATTGTAAACCGTGAAATTTCCTAACACTGCGGCACCATTCGGATTAACTTCGAATTGATTGTTTGTGTCATCAGCCGATAATTCGATTTTGCCATTGTTCGTTATCCATGCGCCTGTACTGATGTTAAACTTCAAGCTACTCTTAAGACGACCATATAGATTGTATACTGGGTTGCTTGACGTTGACTCAGCTGGTATTTGAAAAACAGGCACGCTCTTGCCATCAGAACCGGCTTGGTTAAGGCTCAAAATATATCCAGGGTAGTTGAACAGCGCAACCCCATTGGGGGCCCCTGTAGAAGCATTTTTGGTTGTACCTAGGTCGCCCATAAGACTAGACCCGTTATAAAAACTGGCTACCCCATTCTCAATGCGAATTTTGGAGCCATTCTCACCCGCTGTTTCGAATGTGATCCCTTTAATCAGATTTCCATATAGCCGGTCAGCAACGACACCATCAGCAGTGATAGCGCTTTTGAAAGTTTTGCCTCCATCTGTTGATACACCAACGCCAGCACTGTTTAGGATCACGACTTTGTTCGCATCTGACTTGTCAACCGCAATGATTCCCTGGTCGGTAAAGTTAAGCTCCGTTCTAGCATCAAGCAAGCTGTTAGTAGCTAACTGCACTTGCGACGTTAACCATTCATTGGGAACTGGAATCTTGCCAGCGGCTACGTTAGATAGAGTTGATTGTGATGTCTTCTGCTGTTCAGCGAATGACAGGCTACCGCATTCAACCTCCGTTTTTGTTCGTGTGCCTCGAATATCGTAATCGCTGGTTACTTTGATGATCCGGACTTTATCACTGAAATTAAGACTCTCATCAATCACTGTGATGTAATCGCCAGGGTTTGCCATCGCATATTTATAGCCGACAGATTGCAGATCAACAAGATTTATGGTGAGTGAGATTGCCCAGCTCTTGTCTACTTTTTCTTTCACAGCCGCAAGCAAGTTGTCAGTAACCGTATAGCGCTCATCAGCAACCGGAACAGCTTCAATTGCGCCAAACTTTGGATAATAGTAGTCATACAACGGGGACTTATACTCGACTGTCAGGCGCTTACTTGTGGTGTCGTTTGGTTTGCTGTATGCACCATATCCGCGGCCATAGGTAGCAAAGCTTGTGTTATCGGTCTGAATCTCTGCTGTGTCCAGATTAAACTTTTTGCGAACGATTGTAGAAAGATCAGACCCCATAGCTGGCACGACATGAACCGTCTTACCATCAACATAGAACTCAACGTTTGCTTGGCCTATGATGTCATTGAACAGTGACAGACGATCACTCATGCCCCAATCCTGCTTTTCAAAAGCAGCAACCGAGGCTGTATTGTCATACGTGTAACCAGTGCCAGAAAACAAAGCATCAAGATAACTTGATAATGGGTGCGAGCCGTTCCATGTTTCGTAGAATGCAGTCTTACTCAGCTTGTAAAAGAACGCCTGAACCGCGCTGAATGTAACGGTATTATCTTTGTCATTCTTCGTGTATGTGACAACAACATAGTCCTCATCAAGGAACGATAGCGTCCAGCCTTTGGCGATGTTTGCCTTAACATCTTGTCCAAAATAGATTGTCCCAGATAATGACTTCTCACCATTCACCGCATCGGTTTTCTCAATCTCGCACTGGGCTTGATATTCATTATTCTCAACGTCTGTGAATGTAATCAATAATCACGCCTCCTATGCGTATAGATTTTGGAAACCAAGGATCTTGACTGTACCATGCACGTTGCAAGTGATTTTATTTGGCTTGTCCGGCTGCAAAATAAAATAGGCCTTGTTCGTCTTGCTGACGATACTTAGTCCGTTTTGAGTGTAGCTAAAGCCGCTAAACATAAACACGTCACCAGCGGCAACAGTACCATTGTATGTCAGCTCAGTGTCATCTATTTTGAACGACAGTGAAGATGCTGAACCAGTTGCAGTGAATTGGACAGTGAACCCTTGCTCGAGCTGATTACATGGGACCGTCCCTCGGTATGGAACGTTGATGCTAACATCAATATCTGCCGGTGGTGTTTCACCGTAAGGTAACTTCATCGTCTTGAATTCAGCAGTTAGTTTATACAAGAGTGTCCCATTGACGTTACCGACAAGCTCCATTTCAGGCGCTTCCGTGTAGACAAGGAACCGCTTATGTGATGGATAGTTGCCAAGCTTGTCGTAATATCCTCCAGACGTCTCACCCGGTCTTTCCATCGCCACACTTGGCGTTGTTTTGAGCTGGGTGATGTAATACCCGTCAGGGTCAGAAAGTAGCGCATACAGCTTCTCACGAAGCGTTTCTTCCTCGTCTATGTCGTCAGCACGATAGTAACCGGTGATGTTGATTGTTTTATCGGTATGCCAACCTCCAAAATCAATGTTCCCGTTTCGCTGATCGAGCTGCTTGCTGTTTCGAGTGACTGACGGTGCGGACTCCTCGAAGTCAGTGACAAGCACCTTATATTGGCTCAGGTAGTACCGGCTACCGTCAAGCTTTTCTATAAGTAAGTCCATATACTACCCTCCAATTGGCCGAAAATAGCTGCTAACGGCTGCGTCATTAGCGTCTGCTTCCTTGACCATACTGTTAATGCCATTCTTATCAACGTTATTCTGGACGATGATGTTAGGCGTGATTCGTTCACTTGCATCAATCGACTGCGTGACATCTCCAGATCTGAATTGCGTCCCAGCCATGGAAAAGTTGCTGATATTTGCCGACATGTTGGCAGAAATGTCGCTCGCCATACCGGAAACCGTCTTTTGAACAGCACCGAACGACTTTTGCAGTCCTTGATTCAAGCCACCCATGATTGCATTACCAGCGGGAATCAAGAGACGAGCATCATAATGAATTGGTCCTTTGTGAGCTTTGATCCAAGAAGCGATGCCACCAACGAAATTCTTGACAGCTCCCCATGTAGCCTTCAACCCATTCAAAAAGCCGTCCATGATTGCTCGACCAGCTCCAATTAGAAGACCACCAGCACCGCTGAATAGCCCCGCAATGCCATGGATACCGCTGCTTACGAATCCTTTTGCACTACTCATTGCACTGCTTATCGTGCTAACGATGCCGTGGAAGATACTACTTACAACTGAACCTAAGCTACGCAAGCCAGAAGCAAGGATTTTTATTGCCCCGCCTACAAGCGCGATGCCAGCAGCAAGAACAACAAGCCCTGCGCCTCCGGCAACACCACCAGCACCTAGAACAACGAGAGCGGCACCAGCCAAGGCACCACCAGCAGCCAGAGCAACCAACGCAACACCGTATGCCAGAGCGGCAACTGCACCAGCCGCATCAGCAACCGCATTAGCAGTACCAGCAGCAGCAGCAACAAGCAATGCCGCACCAGCGGCAACACCGGATGCCGCTACCATTGATAATCCAGCACCGAGCAACAGACTAGCTGCGCCAGCTAATGCAATACCAGCTGCTAGGATCGCAACCCCAGCGGCTAGAACAACGGTTGCTGCTCCCGCAAGCACAATGGCAGCAGCGGCAACGGCCAACCCTGCCCCAAGCACAACAGCACCGGCGCCGGCAATTAGCGCACCAGCACCGAATACAATAAGTGCTCCGCCTAATGCCAGAATACCAACAGCAGCCGAAGTACCATAGGTTGCGATTACCGGCAGTTGAGTAGCTAATAATGCAAGCCCAGCAGTTGCTAATGCAATCCCTGCCCCGACGAGTAAGACTGCCGCTCCAAACGCCAACATACCGATAGAACCGGCTGTCAAGGCCGGAGCAACAGCCGCGAAGACAATCGCAAGGCCAGCAATGGCAACACCAATTGCCAGCACAAGCGTTGTTGCATTACCACCAGCATTCTGGAAGTTAGTTAATGCGGTAACCAATAGAGCGATACCGGCTGATGCCATCAAAACCGCAGCACCCATGGCTAGAAGTCCAGTTGCATTTGCGGTCAATGTAGGTGCAACAAGTTTGAGAACCCCAAGAATGACAACAATTGAAGCTGTCATGGCTGCTAATGCCACGAGTCCAGCAGTGCCGGTCTTTGCCAAAGCTGCAACACCAAATGCAAGTGCAGCAAATCCGGCTGCTGCTAAGCCAATTCCAAGGCCAGCGCCAGCCGCTTTTGCACCCATTGCGGCAATCTGACCAGCAGATGCACTCATAGGTTTAGACATGCCAGATGAAGCACCATTCAATGCTTTAATAGCTTTAACTGGGGCTGTAATTGCCGTTACAAGCTTGCCGATTCCAGTTGTAAACAGTCCGAACACAATAAGCACACCAGCAATTACTGGAGACCAAGCAATCAACCCTTTAACAAAACTTGCCATTGGGCTTTTTGATTTGTTAAGCCAAGTCGCAAAGTCTCCCAAGGCATTAGCCACTGATTGAATTTGTGGCGCAATTGTACCAATGCTAGTTTTGACAACAGCATCGAACGCGTCTTTCATCTGATCCAGCGACTGGCCGACGTTTTTAGTCATGTCGTTTGCATTATCAGACAGATATTTATTTGCGGACTTTGCCGAGCCACTAACTTTGCCAAGGGAATCAGAGTAAGCATCCCAACCGGACTTGCCACTCTTAGTTTTTTTCTCTGTCTGGATCAAAAGCGGCAACATTGCCTTAGCACCGGCGGCACCATATAAGTTAGTTAATGCTGCAACCTTTTGAGACTGACTCATTCCATCAGTTGCTTTTGCAACTTCTTTAAGGATTTGTGGGAACGGCTTGAATTTACCTGAAGCATCAGTGTACTTGATCCCTAACTCTTGCATTTCGCCAGCAGCCACCTTAGTCGGCCGTGCCATTAGTGTTAAAGCATGAGCCAAGTCTTGAGAACCTTGTGCAGCTCCTAATCCAGAATTGCTCATTAATCCGATTGCGGTTGACGTGTCTTTGATGCCAATTCCCAATGTGGCAGCAGTTGAACCAACGTTGGCAAATGCTTGTCCCATGTCTTCGACTTCGGCATTGGACATGTTGGCATTCAATGCTAGGATTGCTGAATCTTTAGCAGCATTTTTAGCGCCACCGCCCCAGATATTCATGGCTTGTTGGACAGTTGTAGCAGTACCAGCTAAATCGGCACCAGCGACAGCAGAAGCCTTGGCAATAGCTGGAAACTCAGCTTTTAAGTCTTTGATTGAAGCACCGTTACGAGCCATTTCAATCATCGCGTTACCGGCATCTTCAGCACTAATAGGAAGCGTTTTACCCAAAGAAAGTGCTTCTGTTTCGAGATCCTTCATGTCACCCTTCAGTGACTTGTTACTAGAACCAGCAATAACAGCCGCCTTGTTAATTGATTCTTGGAATGTCCCGTAACTCTTGATTGCGCCAGCGGCCATAGCACCAACAGCTAAGCCAGCAACAGTGGACGCCTTGCCGATACTTGTCATTGCACTGCCGACACGTTGGCCAGCATTCGATGCTGAATCCGTGCCAGCTTTTACTGAGGTCGCTAGTTTCCCCATTGCCGCTTGGAATGGTGCAATGTTTGCTGTGAATGTTGCGACTACGTTTGCCATTAGCTACCACCTCCAAATGCGGCATTGAGTTTTTTAATCATTTCGACATCGGGCTTTCTTTCTCGATTACCATTGCGTTTGAGTATCTTTTGTTCGGCCTTATCAATATTCTTGTATCCGGTCTTCACTGATCGCTTAGGGTTCTTTGCATTCTGGATATTGGCAATGTTGACGGCAAGTTCCATCAGATCACGGCGCATGTCAACATCACGCAAAAATGACCCTTCCAACATTGAACGGGCTTCCCACAAATACAATCTGAACGGCATATCGGGATCATAGATTCCATGACGGGCAAAGTCAGTTAAGAGAGACTCTTCTTCATTGCGTCCAGGGTATCCTTGGTTGCCGCTTCCTGAATCTTTTCTTCGGCTGTCTTGTTCTTCTTGTCCGTCAATGCTTTCCCGTATTTTTCGGTCAAGTTCAGCCAACGTGTCGCTGCGTGTTTGAAAAAACCGGATTCGTGAAGCTCCTGCTCAACTTCTTTGAACAGTTCCTGCGACTTGCCATCTTCCTCGGCCTTGTCGAGTACGTCCATGATGTCGTCATCTGTGTATGACTTTGGCAGCAACACACGCAACGCTTTGAACAATGCCATATCATCATCAGTCACGAATGCCAGCCAGATTGAGCTTGCACCATCGTTGGCACCATCAGCAGAGCTGTACAGCTTGTTGGCACGGAACAAAGCACGAAAATTGAACTTTGCTTCTACCGGTTGATCTTTTACCGTAATTTCTAACATGAATATCCTCCTGAATTTTCGTCTCAGATCGGCCATAGCCTACTCGTCTCTGTGTGCGACTAATTAAGCGTGAGAAGTGGTAGTGGTTGTAGTAACACTGCCGTCAGCAAACTCGCCTTGCTTTTCGCCTGGGCGTTCGAATGCATAAAGTTGATCAAGCATTGCTACCTGTTCATCTGATAATGGGAACGTTCCCGGTGTGCCATCTTCGTTCTTGTCTGCCAGTTTGCCGATGATGTTCAAAGTGAAGTCAATTTCAGAGAAACTGTCTTCATCTGAGATGTCGGCACTGTCAACAACACCATAGCCAAACATCGCAGGATAGGCTTTGTGGTCGCCTTCTACAACGGCCAGACGTGGGTCAACAATGACGCGCCATACCTTAACCTGACGGCCTTCATGCTTAGCGTCAATGATGATTTCATGTGATTTGTCACCAGGAACCATGTACGTTGTCAGCTCAATGCTGTCTTCGTTAGTGGATGCGGCAATGATACGACCCATCTTGGTTTGTTCATCAAGCGAATCACCTTCGATGCTCGTATCGCCAGATTCTTGGTGAGCCGGCAAGATTGCAGGACTGCCGATAGGTGCTACTTTAGGATCTGTTGACTGGATAAAGTACCAAACGTCTTTACCACGATATGGGGTATCTTTCACGAATTCGATACCGTTATTAATCTCTACCATTTTAATAATCTCCTTCTAGAGTAATGATAAGCATGCAGCGACGTAATGGTGTGCTATCGCCCATGCTTGTGTCGATTGAATTAGATGCCGTCAGTGATTGCCACCGTGTCACCTTGCTGAGCGACCATTTAACTTTGCGAACGAAGTCCTCCCACTCAGCCGGTGGTGTGTCGATACTGTCGTAAATGTCGACCTGCTGACCAACACTCGATAGTGTCCCCGTCTTAGATGACATGTCGGAATCAACGTGAACATTAACAAAAACTAGCGGTAATGTGCTCTTAACGTCAGGCTGAACGAATACAGGATTGAGGCCGTCAGCAGTCAATTGAGCTTGCGCATCTTCGTACCATTCAGAGAGTGTCATTTGAATGCGGCCGCCTCCTTCAGATTGTCCATTGTGGTTTTAATGAAAAAAGATTGTGCTGCTGAAACCGCAGGACGGATGAATGGCTCTGCCGCCATTTTGTACGTACCAAACTCAACAAATGAAGAATAATCGGCTTTTGCATCAACAGTTCCAGTGACTGATGTAGCTGTTTTCTTGACCGGTTCAACTAGGATATTGTTTGCCATGAACCCAGTTCGTTTAGGTGCAATGTGTTTTGCTTGAGCTTGTACTTTGCCGGTAGTTGTTTTCATCGCTGAATCTGCGGCTTCAATTGCTGCTCCAGCATTCGCGCCGAGTTCTTCCATTAGCTTGTCTAGTCCTGACCATGTGACGTTGGTATTAGCCATTGCTTACACCTCCAGACACGATAAAAACGGTTGACTTGCGATTAACGAACGTCTTGTTGATTGTCCATTTGACACCGTCAATCTCGATTTCGTTCACAGGTAACGTGGGATTCTTTACGTGGATCTCATAGGCCATAGTGCTCACCAGACCGTATACAGATAGTTCTTGTGCGCTGGTGATTGGGATTGTTAGGCAAGTTACAGTTTCACGTGTCTCTGTCGGCCTGTCATGCAACGGGTTAGCTGGCGGCGCCTTTCTGATGAGGGTGATTCGATTATTGTATCTCATACGAACCTCATCCCCGGTCGGCGGCTTTGCGATGAATCGCGATAAACGTCAAGGCCGTCAGCATATTTAGACAGATCAATGGTTTCCCATGTATTTGACACATTGCCCTCACCGCTGGCAGCTTTGCCTTCATCACCAATACGGTTGTACATCTTCACCACAACGTCCTTAATTACCCATGTAACAGCGCTTGGCACTGTCCGGTTGATCACACCATCTTGATTGATATAAGCCAGTACACGCGCTGTGGCGTCCTCAATTAGCTCATTCAACAAGTTGTCTTGCATTGTATCGGTCAAACCAATGCGTAGCTTTACACCGTCTAAAATCTCCATCATCTCACCGCCTTTACTGCCTGTGCGTACTTGTAAGAGCACTTCGACTTATCAACGAAACTCAAATCATCATCAAATGGCGTTCGGTTTACATACTGGCCTTTGAAGAACAGCCGTTTGTCTTCAACCGTGGCACCAGCATTGTGCATGATCTTGGTTTCACTCCATCGTTTGACTGGGTCAGTTGCCCAACAAAAATCGAGCTCATCACTGATGACGGGCCCGATGTTGAAGTACATCATGTTCCACAACTGTGACCACATTTCAGCGGTCCATTTTTGAATGTTGCTATCTACCGTTTGCAGGTATCGCCATAGTCGGTTGCTGTCTACGTACACCTTTCGCCAGTATTCAGCGGTGGGGTGGCTAATGAGCCACTGAGCACCACCAGAATTGTGGTTGATTGTTTCAAGCGAATCCAACGTAACTCCGACAATATCAGCCATGCGTTTAATAATCTCTTCACCGTTCTCGCACTGCTTGATATAGTCAACACTGATATAGCTGAGCGTGTTACTACATAACCAGCGATCAGGCTTTACTTTCAGTTTTCGGAAGTCTGGCCGTTTACGGAAAATGACGTCACTATCAAAGTAAAAATAGTCCTCATTCTCACGTTCTTGGTCTTCAGCTAGATACTGCCACCAAAGCCAAGGTTTCACAGATGGGATATATTGCTTGTCTGTGCGTTTGTCTGTGTACGTGTGCACTTCTACGCCATACTTGTCAGCAAGCACCTTAGAGACGCCGCTGTCGTGCACAGTGAACAGAAGAACAACGTCTTCCATGCTGAACCCGACACTCTTTAGATTCGTTAGGCAGACTTCAAGCTCCCACTGAAACCGCTGAATTGCGGGCTGGCATAAAATAAGTTTCATGTTGTCCTCCTATCAGCCGCCCGGTTACCCGTACTGTCCTATTTCGATAGGCGACTTAGATAAATCAATTAAGCGTGCGAAGTGGTAGTAGTGGTAGTCGGTGCCACAGTGGATGTGGTGGTCGTTGCTGACGTCCCGGCAGTGAAGATTGCTTGACGGTTGTCATCGCTGATCCATTGGCCAGCCTTACCAGCACCTTGCAAAGCAACACCGGCGAAGTTCTCTGATTGAATCGTCCGAACAACATTGATACCGGTGAACGCACGGCCAATGTTATCAGGCGAGAAGATGATGGCCTTACCAGCCATGTAACGAGCAGGAGTCTTGGTAACAACGATGTCGCGGAAACGCATGATGCCGTTTTCGTCAATGTTTACGGCGGAACCCTTTGAGGTAGTTACCAACTGGTGGTCAATGATTGCGTTGTATACTTCAGCAGTAACGTATGCACGTACCGGAACAACGACTTCGAGATCCGTATAGCGTTCGGAGGCTTCCTCGAACACCTTGTTAACATCAGTAACCGCACCAAGGTCAGCCGCAGCACTAGCAACTAAGTAAGCGCCTAGCTTGCTGTTGAACATCCGCGTCTTAGCTTGTGCTTGTAAATTAAGGCGATCAGCAACAGCAGAGTTCAAATCGGTGTTGACAGTTAACTGATCGATGCCTTCATTAAAGCTCCAACCAAAGGAATATGGAACATCAATATCGCCGTAGACGATTTCTTTCATTGGCCCGAATCGATTGGAATTGCTTGTGCCAGAACCAAATGCCACGTCAGCGTCAGTGTTGTAAGTGCCAACAGCAACCGGAACGTCATTTGCCTTAACGCTGAATGCGATTGCATTGTTTTGAACAGCATCGAGTGCTTGGAGCGCACCGAACGTTGGAGTGAAAGTGCTTTGAACACCGAATACGGTTTGCATTAAACCGATGAATTGTTTCTGATAAAGACGTACTGGTAAATCGTTGTTTTCTGTAGCCATGATAGCTACCTCCTATTTTTTGTATTGTGCCATGATTTTCTTGAATGGATCATCAGCACCATCAAGGGCAGAAGCACCATTCTTAGGCGGGTCGGTTTGCAGTTTGGCCTCAACTTGCTTGTTGACCGTTTCCTGAATTGTCTTTTGAATGTTCTCAACAGCATCCTTAATCTTGTCAGCGTCACCCAACGCAACCAGAGAACCGGCAAAATCAGTTGGCAGTCCTTTATCAACGAGTAACGACTTCGTGCTTGCGGACAGTTCGCGCTGATTGAGTTCAGCCTCACGTTTGTCTAAGGCTGCTTGACGTTGTTTTTCCAGTTCTTGTGCTTTCTCATCGGCCGACATCTTAGCAAGCCGCGCGCCTTCACTCTTTGCGTCCTCAAGCGCCTTAGCCTGTTCTGCTTCCCACTTCGCCTTGGCTGTTTCCAGCGCCTTAGCTGCACGCTTATCGGCCTCGCTGTCAAGCTGAGCCTGCGTATATGTGGTTGGCTCTTCAGTTGTCTTGACTTCTTCCTGAGTTTGTGTTTCTTCTGCCATGATGGTTCCTCCTGTTTAGCCCAAAACAAATAGACGTGCTAAACGATCCCAGCCACGCCATAAGGCCCAGCCACGATCACACGTCTTTCACTTCACGCTATTATTTTTGAGCGGTTTAGGGACTTGCTCAGGTCACATGTTATTCGTCCACTTCATCGCCGGAATCATATGCTGCCCATGAGCAAAGGCAGTTGGGGTGTGCCGGTATCATACCATCAGCTTGCTTCAACGTGTATACTTCTCCGCTGTGTTGCAAGCAGATGTCACATGCACCGGAGTTAATCACCCAAGTAACTTTCTTGTAGCCAGCATCGCGTGCGTTCACAACGCTTTGGTGTGCCATGACGCGGTCACTCTCGGTTCGAATGATTCTGTCCGACTGATATTTCATGACGCCGAATTTTTTACGAAGCGCTGGGCTTTGTGTGATTGGATTGCTGTGCGTCAGTAGTGCATTCTTCATCATCTTTTTAAGGTCATTACGCAAAGCATCTTGATTAGACCAAATGCGGTCGCTCCATTTAACGCCGTCAAGAAGTTCATCCACGATTGATAGGTCAGGCTTGATTGTCTTGCCGTAAATTGATGATCCAAGCTTGGCAGTCTGTTTTACCAAATCGCCAAGAGTGGTGCCGATATAATCAGCGACTTTAATCGCCACTGCCGTTGCGTAAACGTAGGCCGCGTATGACAGCAGTTCATCGTTGTTGGCAACTGATTTCTGTTTAACTCCGGCCTCTTGCGCATCTCTATCGACTTGTTCTTTCAATTCAGGATCATAGTAGCGCGAGTCGTCAGCATGTGTATAGTTTTCGTGCTTCTCGTTGAATGCATACCAGAACGCCATAAATGCCGCCGTGTACTTGGCAACATCACTTGCTATCTGGCGGTGTTGCTTGTCTTGCTTGTCCGCGAACGCTTTGATCCGTTCCTTGGGTGTTTTCGTCATTGGTCGTCAAGTCCTCACTGTAGTCACTATCTGCTCGTTGTTTGGCAATCATATCAGTAACCTCTTGCGGGTCAGTGATACCAGGTGCGAATCGGTATAGATACTCTTGTGGCAATGTCGCACCCGCAGCAACAAGTGCTTGAATCTGAGTGATGTCGTCTGTTGGCAAGTTATCCCGGAACGTGAATTGAATCGTGTTAGGATCCGTTTTCATGCCACCTGAAACGCTACTATCAAGAGCCGCAATAATTGAATATCGCCGATATAATGACTTTTCAAACATTCTCCGCTTGATTGCCGCCAGCTCGACGGTGCCAAGTAGTTTGTATTTCATAGCTACACCGGAAACGTTTGAAGCAAAGTTGCTATCGGTTAGGTCCGGTGTGTGGCTGAACTTGTGAATGTCCTCCGCTACACGTTTCTTGTATGCTTCGGTGCCACTAACGTCATACTCTTTATTGATATACTTTGCGTCAACACTCGTCTGTTGTCCTGTTGCTGTCATTCGCGACTTGAGCAACAGCATGTTGGCGTCTTTCTGTTCCTTAATCAATTCCAGTTTATCCTGTGCGAGCTTTTTCATTGCCTCAGGATCGCTTGGGTCAACACCGCTCATCAGCGTGCTACCGTTGAATAGAGCGTCAATATCGCCGCTAATAACTAACAACGCATCATTCAGGTCGGTCATGTAATTCGCTGTGTCTGACTGTGCCGAATCGTATAGGTCAATCAGTGAGATCACATGTTCGAAGTCACCTGTGCGGAATCGGTTGTTGTCATACTCAACAACGGGAAACACGCGAATAATGTCGCTGTGATCTAAGTACATTGAGCCATCGACTGTTGTCGGCTTGTACACATCATGCTCCGTTGCTGTCCATGTTTCTGGAATGATGTCAATAATTGTCTTGTTGTTATCGTCAACCAATTCAACTGAATGGTACCGAACAGCCATGATTGGTTGCGGATCGACATCAAGCGAATAGATGACGAACGTATCAAGTGGGTCCAAGCGTACGCAATGTTCAATTGAATCACTGCCGTAGTAAACATACTCGTATGCGCGCCCGTAGCGTGTCATATCAAGAAATAAATCATAGTTAAGCGCGTCAAAGTCGTTCACTTGCGTAATCTGGTCGATCCGCTTGTCATCATTTTCAAGCTTTACATTTACCGGATTACCAACGGAGTATGCCGTCTGAAAATCAGCAATGTACTTGCCGAATGAATGAACAGCTCGATGGTCTGACTTGCCGGTTTCAATACGCCGCGATGGCGGACTTAGAATGCCCTCATTCTGGCCTTTGTAATATCGGTCGAGCTTTTTCAATCGTGGAAGCTGATATTCGTGATGGTGAAAAATGAACTTCATAATCCGATCCGGATTGAGGTTCGAAATTTCTTCTTGATACAGTAAGTTTGATTCTTCAAATGGTTCCATCATGTCACCTCAATCCTAGATTTTTGATTGTCTGAATACGTTCATGATTGCTCATGTAGTGGCCAGCAGTACGGAACATAAACGGCTCAAGGGCATAGCGGAGGGCGTCACACCCGTGATTGTTCGCGTCTTCTGGCGTGTTCGTCCAGTTGCCGAACTTGTCCTTTGAATAAACGTAGGTATTGAATTCTTCTAGCAGTCCTTTAACACGCGGATGAACAACAAAATGGTAAGACTGCATGTACTGAATGCCCTGTGAGACGCTGTCTTTGCCCTTCCCAGCGCCTACGATGTTTGGCACACCATAGACACCGGACAGCTCGGATATAAGCCGCTGTTCAGCACTATCAGCCGTTATCTGCAAGCCGTAGCCTTTGTGCTGACCAATAGCCTCAGCAATCTGCTGTGTCAGCATTCCTTGCTGGTAGAATTCATCGTAGATATAGACAGTTCTATTCTGCTGATCAACAGCGATGAATTCACCTGCTGTCGGGTCGTGCTTGAACCCGAAGTCAAGGCCAACGGCTTTCGGTAATGCTGCAATATCGTCCCAATTGAAATCACGCTGCTCGAACAGCCCGTCAAACACAAGCCCTTCAGCAATGCCCCAGTCACCATATACGGCAACGCGGGCGCGGTTAGGATTGCGCTTAATCATGTCTTTCAAGCTTGCAATGTAATCATCGTCCAGATATGGATTGTCTTTGTATGTGGTCGTGAACGATTTAGAACGTGGGTTCTTTGTGTCTTCATCGAAGAACTCACGCTTAAGCCAATGCTGATCACTCCAAGGGTTGAATGTGATGATCGACTGGTAATAGCCATCAGGATCACTTATTTCACCACGCATAGTTTCTTCAACGGTCTTGAATGCGTCTAGCGATTTCAGCTCATAGGCTTCTTCCCACCATGCACGAGCGAGCACACCAGTTGTTGGTTGCAATGAAGTAACGGCAAGCGGTTTATCCATGCCACGAAAAAACACCTTCTGGCCGGTTGGCTTAAAGGTGATTTCTAGCGGTGATAGCGTGAACTTGAACAGGTCGTAGACGCCAAGACGCATGGCTGCCTGCTGAATGGTGCTGTATGTCGAATCCTTATTCGTATATGCGTATTGGCGAAGCACAATCCAATTGACGTAAGGATGCATGATGATTTGCATGAGAACGTCTTCAGCAACAGAAAATGACTTTCGTGATCCACGACTACCTTTGTATGTCAAATAACGTGTTCTGTCATTGTACAGTGGTGCATATACTTTGGGGACAATTGAATTCAGATCGATGTTAATCTGTACTGTCATCGCCTCCGTCTTGCTCAATTGGTTTGATGTTGATTGTAATGTTGCTCGTATCTTCGCTGGTTTCGCGTTTTGCCTTGGCTTCCATGATATCAGCCTCAGCTTTAGACTTGCGAACATCGGCTTTAGTTTTCTCAATATCAGTAATAATCTTCGTTAGCTGAGCATTGAGTAGCTCATCATTGCCAGGGTAACGCTTTAACAATTCGCGTCCTGCTGCCATGCGGTCTTTTATGCTTGGCTCGTTTTCAACAGATTCTGCGCCATCTGGAGTGCCAACTATAATCGTCTCTTTTGCCTCTCCACGAAGCACTGTGGTGAAGTATTGAAGCACCTCATCAGCCTTAGCAATCTTGTCAGACTCGATGCGTTTCATGCGTTCATCAATATATGATTTTATACCGACATTCTCCGATAATTTTTCAGCATGAGAACGCGCGTAGTTTTCAGAATATCCAGCTTCAATTGCTGATCTATACTTATTTCCTGACTTTATGAAGTTATCAGCAAATGAACGCTGTTTTGGGCTTAGCTTCATCACATATCACCACACCTCCATGCCGATCAGAATTCTTTTCGGCCTTTTTCTTTTGATGTTCTTCTTGCTTGCTAACACGGCAGATCATCGTCCACTCTTGAGCGGTCATGTATCCGCAACTAGTTTTTATCATCTTCACGGGATCGCCCCATTTGAATACAAATAAATAGCCGCCTCACCTAAGGACGGCCTAGCGATGGTGTCAGACATCGCATTATTAAATTGTGTCTAGCAAGGTTTCCGAGCCGTCGCTAGAATAAAACTCTTTTGCACGCTATGAGTAATCAAGAGGGGCTGCACCTTCTAACTTAATAGTTTTGATGTAGCAAGTGCCGCGTGCTCGCACAATGATCGGCGATAGCTTTTAACCACTCGCCGACCCACTGGAGAAATGAATAAGGTTTGGGGAACCTTTTGCCGAATGGGCTTCCGACAATACGGTAGACGGGGCTCGAACCCGCGACACGATCTTTTCATCGAAGTGCTCTACCTACTGAGCTACTACCGTCCCCACCTATCACGGTGAGGTGACGGGTTTTCAACCGCCTTGGCAATTTCTTGCCCCAACTTCTGCGCCTCTGCCGTTCTAATTGCTTGGCACAATACCAATATAAATCTTTTTTCGTCGCTTGTGTGTGCTATTGCATAGCCATTGAATCGCCCTACAATCGCTCAGAATGATAGACCAGCAAATCGGATGGGATCGGTGGCCAGACCTCTGCGAAACTAACTAAAGCATCTTCTAGCTTGTGATAGTACGCCGTGTTGCTCATGTGTAACCGTTGCTGAATCGCTTCAGCAGTAATCGGCTTGGTGATATATAGCAGGGTTAAAATAGTTCGCTGGTCATCGTCTTCGATGCACTCAATGGCCCTCACGACCTGCTGACAGAACTCTTGATCGCTCAAATGTCCCAGAAGCTTGCCCTCTTGCCCGTTTTCGATTGAATCAGTTCGCGGCATACCGTCCAGGCTCGGGGACTTGAGCCCCGCGACTTCTGGACGCCGTGATTTCTGGTGCCGATGCCGGTAGTCTTTTAACTCAGCATCAGCGTTAGCGGCTGTTTCCTTACGGTTTAGCCGCCATTCGTAAGTTTGCACTACTCCCATGCTCGCGTCCCCTTATGCTATAATCAGATTTGTCAGATGTGATCACAGCGGGCCAGCGATGGTGCGCTATTTTTTTTGATATTATGAACAGCATGACGGCAATCAACGATCATGCCACCAGTTGTAAATTAACCAGATAGCAAACGCAGTGAGGCCGATAATTGTCGTGATGGCCTCCCACCAGAACTTGATCCCAAGATAATCATACAGGCTCATCTTCTACCTCCCAATCGTTAAGCACCCAAGCGAGGGCAAAATCATTTTGATTGTTCAGAATCCACAACCAGACTCCGCGTCCTTGCTCAGTCTTGCTATGTTTAGCTGCGTATCGCGCCCTGCCAAAAATGGATAGTATCGAGCCTTTGGCCTTCCAAAACTCCATACAGTCAGCTACCGGCTTTGGAAGCACCGGAAGTACACAAAGTGGCGCGGCGTCATATCGTGTTCGCCATTGTTCAGATCCGTGCGACATATCGGCCATTAATGCGTCAAAAACTTCTTGTTTTGTTTCTTTGGTCATTAGATCATCTCCTCAAAGATTGATTCAAAGATTGGTACTGGAATAGAGTTTCCCGCCTGCTTGTACAGGTTTGTCTTCCCGTTGACTTGAGCGGCTGCATCGAAGTCGGCATCAGAGTACCCTTGTAGCCGCCAACATTCACGCGGTGTGAGTAAACGATACTGGCCATTTCCAATCGGGACGACACCGCTGTTGGGGTTGCGATTCTGTTTGGTCGTAATAGTCCAGCACCACCGATCAATCGGCATCAATCTGCCAGCAAACGCACCACTTGAAGCACCAGGCAAGCGTGACAGCATCGACGGGCTTGTGATCGTGTATTCTAGTGCTGACGGTTCCAAAAATTCGCCGATAGGTCGCATCTCAGTCTGCCTAAGCTTCCAGAAATCGAACGGCTGACCTCCTAACACGCTGATTGTAAACACCCGCTCGCGATACTGAGGTAGGCCGAACTGCCTTGCATCAAGCACGGCATTAGTGGTCGTGTAGCCTAAGCCATCCAAAACATCACAATACTTGGCATAATTGGCCGACATGCGCTTTTGAAGCACGCCCTTAACGTTCTCCCAGATCACGATTCGTGGCCTCCACACACCCATTTGCTCAATGATTTTGAGTGTTTGCCACATGAGGCTTGACCGTGTGCCAGAACCCTCATCAGCACCTAATCGACGACCAGCGATTGAAATATCTTGGCATGGTGATCCATGAATCAGAATGTCCGGCTTGAGGTTGTACCCAATCACGTTCTGTGGGTCATACTTCTGGCCTGCGAACATCGCGTTATAGCTTCGAACGGCTGCAGCGTCGATTTCGACATAATCAATTGATTTAACTGGTATGCCGAGATTTCGTAAAGCAATGCGTGGTGATCCAATGCCGCCAAAGAGCTCTAGAATTTTGAGCATTAGATCACCCCTCTCCGCCATGCGCGCCATGCGACTAGGCAGATGGCTAAAGAAAGATTAATTACCATCATCGCCTGCCTCCTTCTCCAACGCATACCCTAGAATTTTGCTCCGTTCAAAAGCCGCGCGACGATGCTTGCTGGTGGATACACCGTCATACTCAAACTGGATAATCGTCTCAAAGCCACGGAACTCTGTCACATTTTCAAATTTCATCGTGTCGGCACCTTTTGCTGTTGGCACCCAAATAATCAAATCTTTTTTCATTCGGCTTCCTCTTTCCTTAATCTCTTGTCCCTGTGCATCCATATAACCGCCTGTGCGGGTTCAAACTCAACCGCGCCTAATCGTGTTGGTAGCTCGACAAAACCCGCTAGACGCTCTCCTGTGGACGTTACGACGTGGTGCAGGTACTCGCGACCAATGGGCGCATGGCTTTCGGACCGGTACAGACGGTAGCGGGTCACTTAATCTCCGCCTCCAATAGTTCTGGGTTCTCAAATATATTTCCAGCAATAATCATCTTGAACAGATCGCTGTCAGGCATGTCATCCAAGTGCCCCTTTCGTGATAACAAATCGCGAAGACTGCGCACACCCCATCCTGGAGTTCTAACTCCAAACCGGCCATCGGCGAAGACAACCACACCGTACTCGACACCCATTTCACTATGAGGGGTGTCGTCTAATACCGAGTAGCCAAACTTGTGTTCAAAAAGGTCGCCTTCGTAGATTTCTCGCCCGTTCTTGTCGCGCAGGCCGGTGAATTGCATCAGTTCGAAGTCACCATCCGCATAATCGTCGCCATAGCAGTACACATGATCTACATGTCCGCTGTCGTCAATACTGATGCTGGTCGGCAAGTCCATATAGCCCTGTGACCTACTCCACACACGAAATTTAATTTCTCTCATCTCGCTCCTCCAAGTCATTTATGAACACCATCGGGATAACACCAGCCCATTTACAGATCTCGCCAATCGTGAACTTGTCAGTGTTAAGCCCTGCAAGCTTAGTGTGGCCGTCGTTGCATTCGGCCCATACTCGAATCTCATTCACTGCCATCAGTCCTCCGCCTCCAGTTTCACGATTTCGCCGCTTTCCTCAACATACCATGCACCTAATACCCATGCACGGGCGAAAGTGTCTGCGTGATGTACAATCCACGCGTTATAATCCAGTGAAGGCTCTGTGCGTGAAACACCATAGATGCTGAGCGCTCCAAAGATATCCAAAAGACTGTGCGCGTAATCTTTGTGAATTTTGATAGCGTCTCCTACCGCTTCCGGAATCACCGGCAGATCATCTGGCAGGGCGGCGGCGTAACGAGTAGCATAATTTTCTCCTACCTTAGTAGCATCTTCCAACGGCATTAACCCACCATTCTGGTATATCGTGTTTGCTAAGTTACTAATTAATTCCGATTTAATTTTCTCGAACACGTCCCGCTTCGTCTCATTGCTCATCGTCAGTCACCTCCAACTGCTCCTTGTTGTAATCGATAATACGTTGATAGCCGTTGTTGGCTTGCCATGCGCAATCATACAGACCACACAGATCAAGCTTGTCGATTGCGTTGCTCGCGGCATCGATGGCCTTTTGTGCCGCGTCTATGTCAGATTTATTCGTCATCTTCGGTTACCTCTTTTCGTTCGCAATCTTGTAAACCCCATGTATTGATTTCTTCCATGGAAAACTTTTTAGCGAGATCTTGGAGATAAGTAGCATCCAGCTTGCCGCTAGCATTGATTAAGAACCATAGGCCACCTTGAGCCTGCACGAGTGGCACCTTGACGTTCCACCGCTTCGGCTTCTCGACCGTCCAGCCGTTGATGTAGGCGCGCATGAGGCGATCTTCCAGAAGTGCCTCGCTGTCTGGATCTTTCGTGTTGTCGTATGCGTATGCAGAGATTACAGCTGCTGGACGCCACACGGTTGTGTTTTTGGCCCTTTTCAGCATCCTGTCTTCTTCCTCGCTCACAACGATCTTCGCCTGGGCCTCGACTAACTCGACGACGTGACCGCCGTAAGTTTTGGCATCGGCCTCCGCTTTATCCCTGATATCAAACATGAAGCCGCCATGCTTGAACCAATCGGGTTCGTCACAATAAGCCTCACAGCCAAGCCACTCACCTTTATCGTTTTTAACTGCGAATAAGCTCATCGCGATACCTCCGCCCATTTGTGCAATCCAATTGTCAAACTAACCTTCTCGCCAGAATATTCATCTTTCACCGTCTGACGGTAATTGTGGCTTTCTGCGGCATCGTCCAAAAGTAATAGGTGGTTGATGTTGTCATGCAATTGCAGTAGTTCAGATTGTGACATGCGCATGTAAATGTTCGATTCCATGTCGTCAACATCTAACTCGATTGCAAAAATTCGCTTACTCATTTTTTCTCCTTCACTGGCACCAGCGTTATACCAATGCGCGGCTACTTTTATTGTCTTTTCACTCATCTCGATACCTCCTTAATCTTGTCCAGTTGTTTTACCAACGTGCCATCATGCAATTCGATAACTGCACCATCGAGATAAGCGGCGATCAGTCCAGCGCGCCTTGCCGACTTAGCAATTGCCACTGGTGTGCCGTCAACGCTGATAACATGATTCCATGCGGCGTTGTATTTCTTGACGTGAGTAATTTCAATCTTCATGGCTATCCTCCACTGGCACCAGCGTAAAGATGTCGCTGTCTAGGTGATACTGCTTGAGTTCGGCGCGGGTGAACGGGGTCGCCCAGCACTTTTCAGCAAAATCAATCTCACCATCTTCAATATTGGCCCAGCAGTCTTCATCTTTATGCCAGCTTTCCGGCGCTTTCACATACCACTTAGCTTCCGGCTCAGCTTCCCATCCGTAGCGGTAAGCGTCCATCACTGCATTTAGTCTATCTGCACGATCCATACTATCGTATGGAATATAACGGCTAGTTTCCTCCAACTCTTCGCTATAAGTCGTTAGGTCAAATATCAAATCATAGGTTTCATTTCCGCGCTGCTTATACTTATCCAGTTCTTCCCCGACTTCCCGCGGCAGCTTGACTTTAGGGTGATCGGGTTCGAGCCTGTCAAATGCCTTGTTAATTGTGTACTTGGCCTCATCCAACGTATGACCGTCGAATTTCGTATATCCGTTCAGCCCATGCTCAACGAACTTCGCATTGTAAATATCCCCGACAATATCTAGCATCTTCTGACGGACGTCTTCTTCATTCATGCTTAGCCACTCCTTTACCCTTCATCTCCCACACTGCGATGATTCGCACAAATTCAAGCATCACCAGCGCCATAATCAGTCCCGTTATAGGTAACACCCAACCGTTAAAAATCACCATGTCGAGGCATGAAATGGCGATTAAGACCATCGCGATAATCATTAAGATCGTTTCAAATGCTTTCACAGCATATAGTCCTCCTTACAAAAGCGCCAAAGACATGGTGCTGATCATTTTCTCTTTTGCCAGCCTGTACATATCCTTCTTAATTTCAAACCCAAAACAAGATCTGCCTAGCTCCGCAGCTGCTCTTAGCGTAGATCCACTACCAGCGCACGGATCGATCACAACGTCACCCGGATCGGTGAACAACTCGATCAACCGTTTCAGTACTGGGATAGGCTTCTGCGTGGGATGAATCTTCGGATAGGTACCGTCCGTCTCCCACCGGAACCAGTTGAATACCATCTGCCCATCATTGTTGAACTTCGGTAACTTGTCGCGGTATAAGACCACGGCGTACTCGGTAGCGCCCACGATCCTCATGTTGGCTTTCAGAGCCTGTGCCGACTGGTTTTTGATGAATATCAGCGGAAAACTGTGTTTGAACCCGTATTTCTTCCCATATTCGATAACCATCTGCATCTGTTGGAATGCGCAAAACACGATCATTGCTGGTGCCTTCCCGCGCTCTTTGGGTTCCTTGACTAGCATGTGACTGCAAAAGTGCATGAACTCGGCAACGCGGAAATCAACGTCTGTATCGAAGAACGTCTTGCCAGCCTTGTCACTAGTGCCATTTTTATCGTTCCCACCAACATACCAAGTTGGATTTGACCCGTAGGCGTTGTTCCCGATGTTGTAAGGAATGTCGGCAATTACAAGCTGTGCCTTTGGAATACCGTATCGCTTAAAGTTCTGAAAGTGGTCGTTGTAGAGCTCGCACTTTTCTTTCATAGCGTATAATCCTCCGGTCCCAGTGGACTGATTAATTTTTCGTAAGTGATTCCCATGGTTTGGGCGGACTTGGCAAGCGCTGTAATCGCCAACTTTCGGCTATCGTCTGCCATGAAGTTGTTAAATGTCGGATACTTCACGAGAATTTCATCTGAGAAATCCTCGCGAGTAATCTCATGATCATCTAAATAGTTCTGAATTCGTGCTCTTGCATAATCAAACTTGAGACCGCTTTGTGTAGCTGGCATTTATTTCAGTCCTTTCTATTTCACGATTACGCCTGTTTCTCCACGAACAGACCTGACCTTGAATCATATTCTGCGATCGTGACCGGCGTGTCATACTTCCACATGAACATCATCATGCGAAGCCGTGCATCGGCCGTCATAGTCGCGTTACCGCCCTTGACGTCCACCACCTTGACTATTTTGTAATCTTCGTAGATCACAAAATCAGGTGTGTAGACGCGATGGGCATATCGCTTCCCGTTGCAGGCAAATTTCGGCACAATCTCGAATCGCTGTTGAAACTTGAAGTCCGCGTGTGTGAATAGCAAGTGGTCGTAATACTTCGCCTCAGCCTGGCTGGCACACTTGGTTCCGTCAGACGCATAGGCTGGGCGTGCGTGGTACTTGCTTGCGCATCGGATAGGTTTATACCCTCTCATGCCGTAACCACGTAATCTGCGGCTGTAAGCGGGCTGATAAGCTTTGTGTAGTTGATGCCAAGCAGGCTACAACTTACATGTAGTGCTGGAAGCGGCAATTTATACATCCGTTTTTCGTCATCGCTCAAAAAGTCATCAATCATTCTGGCAGGCTCGCCGATGGCTCTGGCGAAGTCTGCGACTGTGTACGGGCTATCTGGAAGCGGCGCATGATCGTCGATGTAGTTACGAATCCGCTCACGGGCGTTGTCTAGATTGGCGTATTGAGCGCGTTCGCACTGTGTTGTTACCATTTCTACAGTCTTGATTGAAACTCCCATACGGGCGTGCATAAGCGTCGAAATAACGCTATGCCCGACGTGAAATTGTTGAGCCATTTTTAGCTGGCTCATGCCGGTGTGTTGTTTAAATGCTTGAAGTGCTAGTGCACAACGTTCACGCTTGTCTATCAATTTTGATTCCTCCATTTTTGTTTAACAGCTCCAGTCCCTTGTCAGTCACGCGATAGGTGCGCGGACTGTCGGGAATGTGGGCGATCAAATCGTGTTCGAGCATCGCGGTGAGGTGTCTAAACGTGGTGCTGGTAGAACTCCAGCCCATGTATGCGCCAATCTCACGAATTGTTGGCGATTGCCAACTGGCGTGCATCCACATGAGGTAGCTCAAGACACGCGCCCAACGCTGCTCTTGCGCCTTAGTCGGTGCTTGCATTAGCTTTCGCCTCCCTCATCGCTTTTAGCTGATCTAGCCCGGCGTTAATACTTGCCTTGGCTTCTGGTGTCGCAGGCTTAGATTCAGGGGTGTACCCCGGTTGCATCCAAGCTGGATTGTCCTCTTGGCGACGTGGACGCCCATAGCTTTGCTGTTTAACTTGCTTAGCATTCGCGTTAGCCTTAGCTGCCATCTGGTCATACTGCTTGCGTAGCTTAACCGGTGAAAGAATATTAGCCTGCCAGAAATCGTCGTCTTGGCACCAATCGATCATGCGACCGATTTTGTCCCAAGGGCGTTCATCCCGTTCGTGCATGAGGCGTAGCTCATCAGCCCACTTCTGCAAGTCGGGCGCCTTAGCATCGGGGTTGTTGGTTTCGATGCGTCCCCAAAGATGCAAGGCAGATTTATATTCCTCGCTATCCTCGGCGAAGGTACGCGAAGCGGACTTCTGACGAGTAGTATTTGTTTTATTTTTATTTAGTTTAGTTTTATTAGTTTTATTGCCATCAGATTCGCTTGGCTTTGCTATAGCATTGCTATTATTTTCGGATGGCTTTGCTATAGCATCGTTACCCCAACGCTTAGCAGCGCCTTTCTTGCCGGCGGCGGCTCGTTTATTTTTGGCGGCATCCATCAGGGACATGCGAGCATTGAATGATTCGGAGTAGAAACACTTACCATCATCGGTAAAGGCAAATAACCCGAAGTTCTCAACCACATCTTTTATCAAGCTGGCGTCTACGCGAAGGTCAAAGGCTATGACGTTATAATCTTTGATACTCGTATAGTTCGCCTCGTCCCTGAGACGTTCCAATAACATAAAGAACACACCGTAACCGGCGGCGCCGTGCTTCATGCGAAGCCTAATTAATTTCTCATCGTTGCGGGCGTTGCTGTCGTGCGAAAAGTAGCTAGTACTCACACGCAAGCACCTCCTTACCCGCTATCACGTATCATGCTCATGCTGTTACCTCACTAGAATGGAAGGTCATCATCGCTGATGTCGACTGGCTGCCCATTATTTGCAAACGGATCATCCGCCGGTGGTTGCTGGTGATCGCCGTTTTGTTGCTGTTGCGGCGGATGCTGATAGCCTTGCTGAGTTTGAGTTCCTTGTTGGCGATAGTCCGTCGTTGATCTAGGCTCCAATAATGCGAAGTTCTCAACGATAAGGTCTGTTGTATAAACGGTTTGACCCTGTTGATTGGTGTATTGACCCGTTTGGATGTGTCCCATGACACCGATTAACGAGCCCTTATGGGTAAAGTTGGAAAGATTTTCGGCACTCTTACGCCAAATCCGACAACTGATAAAGTCGCTTTCACGTTGGCCATTAGCACCGCTAAATTGCCGATCCACGGCTATGATGAAACTACCCACAGCAATTCCGCTTTGAGTGTATTTGAGTTCAATATCACGAGTTAAGCGGCCTGTTAATGAAACGCTGTTGATCATTGGTTACCTCCTTCAAGCTTCTGCATTTGCATATTGAGCTCAAAAAGTTGGCCAACGGTACAGTCTTTCCAGCTTTGAAATTTAACGTTACCAGCAGAGAATAGAATTCCCATGACGGCTTTTGCGTCCGTACCTTGCTGTTTTGCCCAAGTATCAACGCGATCTTGAAACTTTTTGATTGACTCGGGCTGTGCAGGGTGGTCGGTGCTCTTAAGCGGAGCTTGCTGTTGCTGAGGCGCTTGGTTCTGTGATTGTTGGCTTGGAGCTTGTTGCCGCTGTTGCGGGTAGGTTCGCTCTTGGCTGCTTGACTGAGCGTTATTCCGATTGTTCTGGTAATTTTGGTTGCCACGTTGTTGCACTTGATCGAATGAGTTTTCGGCAGCGCGCCCATCGTCGTCTTCGTCAGGAGCAATCCCAAAAGCGGTAGACAGCGAGTAACGTCGCGCATACGTGATTGCCGATCCTACAGCTTGCGGATTACCACCCGCCGCCATTTCAACCACACCGGTATCTAATCGATCACCGGCGGACACGATGATTGTGCGAACCTTGACCATCCGATTATCGACTGATTGAAATTGCAGGTATGAAAGCCCCGTGCCTTTAATTGCGTGATCAATGGCATTAATGACGTCATTCAAGGTCGCATAACGATACGTGTACTTGCCTGTATTGACTTCGCGAGACTTTTCAGGTTGTTCGAGCTGTTCCCGAAACTTTGCCAATCCTTTTACTAATTCTTCTGATGGCATGGACGTTTCGAAGCTTTGATTATCATTTGGCTGATCCATTACAGTACCTCCGTGATCGGTGTCGGCTTAACGGTTGATGATTCAACGCCAGCAGGCACAACTTCAACACCCGGAATCATTTCACCATCTTCATCAAAAACTTTGCCTTTAGCGATATTGATAAATGGCTTTAGATCAGTGATGCCGACTTTTTCCGTGCGTTTGATAACTTCGTCTTGCACATGTGGATTCCAGTTAGCTTTGACGAAGTTTAACACTTGAGTCGCATCAGTGATCTTTGCTTTTGGCGTCTTAGTGGTGCGAATAGTAACTTTGCCAAATGGAGTATCTAGGCGATATTTCGGGTCTTTTTGGCGTTGATTTTCTGAGTAAGCCAGCAATTCATGCTCAAGATAGGAGTAAAACGAATCGTTTTTCCCGACCTTTGCATCGCGCCAGTCTTCAATTTGTTTGATAGCCATCTCAGCTTGATCGCGTGTCTTTTGATTTTCACGGGCGATCTTAGCCATTTCACGAAACGCCCAACCGGCTTTACCTTCGTCGGTTACGAAGCCTTGCTTCGCTTCGCCGAATTGGTCGATTTCTTCGCGAATCTTGTCAAATTCGGATTGTTCAGGATTGAAAGTAGGTTCAGTGGTGCTAGATGGTTGCATCATAATCAATGTCCTCCTTTGCGAGTTCTACCTCACGTTCTTCGTCGGTCTTGGGATTGTATAGTGGTTGCCAGCAATCAACCATGCTTGAGCACCTCCTTGAGGATGTCTAGCGGTGATGCATTGCCCTGATACATTTCTTCGAGCAACGCCATCCGCTTCGCATTCTCAAAAATCTTTTGAGTAGAGTCGCCGGTTTCTTGTGAGATCGCATTAACGATACCGACGACGGTTGCCACCATGTCGTTAGGGCTAACGTGTTCAGCGGTCAACTGGGTTGCGATGCCGTCGTCCTTGCGTTCAATTTCCACCAATACATACGATTTTTTCATTTCGTTTCCACCTTTCGGATTCCCAGCCGATTTGATACAATGGATGGGTAAATATTGTTATTAAGCAAGTTTTCAGTCCCCGCGGTTGCGCCCGCTGGGGCTTTTTTTGTGTCTTCGTCCCAGCCGCCAAAGAACTCAGCTAGTTTGGGGCGGGATACGATGAAGTGATCCATTGCCTTGCCGACTGCCGGAACACTGATAAGCGCCCAACCGCCTAATGGGATCACCATTACTGTGATAAATAGTCCGGTCATGCTGCTGCCTCCTAGCTAAGATTGTGTTCGGTCAGATACTTGTCTACCGCGTGCGGCCAATAGCGACGCTGTGTGCCACACGGATAACTTGGGAAATCTGGTCGGTCGATAATCTCACTGGCGAGCATGTCGTCCTTGACATTGATCAACGCTTTAACTTGTTGACGGTTTAGACCTTTTTGAGGCATGAAACCTTCAACAGCTTGCTTGACCATATCCGGTAGAAGTGGCTTGATTTGCTCGACCATCTTTTCGGCGACCAGTGATGCGAAAAGCTCATCGTCGGTCGGCTTGATTGCTACGTCCATTTAGTTCACCTCCTGTAATGCGATTTCAGCACGCTTGATCCAGTCGTCCAAGGCATCAAGCATTAGATGCTCGGATGAGATTTCTTCGTTAAATTCCTTGCGGTACTTTACGATGAAATCAAAATCTTCTTTCGACCACGCTTCTGGAAGCTTCCGCAAGATACGCTTAGCTTGACGGTCAAGCTGTTCGCGATCGTCTTGCTCATCGTCCATGTCTTCCTTGAGCGCGATTGGTATTGGTATCACAGTCGTGCCGGTAATTGCCAGCCCTAAGTCCAGCCACCAATCGCCAACTTCGTATTTAAACTGCAAGTCGCCAAGCTCGCGGGCCAAGCGACCAACCAGATCAACTGGAACGTCGCGGTTTGGGTCGTTAAGGTAATTAGACAAACCTTGTGGTGATAGTCCGATAGTCTTAGCAAGCTCTTTGTTTTGCCGGCCGCTACGGGCAATTGCTTGCTTCATTGCGGCTTTAATGTTTACTTCTGCCATTTTGTTCACCCCCTCTCGTTGAGGCGTGTACAGATTACAAGGACATCCCAAAATTCAGGCGGTACACTTAGATTGTCAAAGATCCTTGGAAGTCTTCTACCACATCCATCACCCAATCGACAACGGTATCGGCGTCCATCAACACAGACATTGCGTTGACAGCTTGAGCACTGCGCCCGCTCCACTCGATGATGAAGTCGAGTTGCTTACGTTTCGACCATGAGGCCACTTGCTCACGTTTGAGTTCGTTGGTCATTTGGTTGCCTCCTGATCGCCAAGCAAGATACTGAATGCGCTCCGTCCCGTCGGCGTAATCAACGTTTGCGGGTATCCTTGTTTGTTGTCCTTAATGGTGAAATACGAGTTCGCGTATGCGGCATGAGGCTTCAAAGCGTGATGCTTGTCTCGGTATACAAATTTGCGACCTAGTAACCAATCAATAAATTCCTTCTGACGCTTGCCAAGCATCTTGGCCGTATCGCGGAAATTGGTAAGCGTGTTGCGCTCAACCAATTCATCGAAGTATGCAGCCTTTGGTGCCATGAGTTGTGTCTTAGCTTCGAGCGATCGGTTTTCAACCTTAAGCTGGATGTTTTCATCCTTGAGATACTCGTACCCGCGTTTGATGACTTCCTGTGGGTCATTCCACTTGCGTTCGACTTCGATCAAGAAGGCTCGGTACTCGGCACCCTTCTGGGTCTTACTCATGAGGGCTAGGTTCTTCGCCATGTCGATTGTTAGCGCGTAGTCCTGAAGTTCTCGCTCGGCACCGTTATTAACAACCGTACTTGTAAGTACACTTGTAAAATCGACGTTCTCGCAAAACATCTTAAAGTTCTGTTCTACCCAAGCACTGAACCGGCGTTGCACTTCGAGCCCCTTGTAAAGATCGCGAGCCGAAACTACCTGTTCGTGCTTGCCGTTGATCGTTACCTTAATTAGTTGATTCATCGCTTAGCCTCCTGTTTCTCATTATTACTCTGTGTAAATTTAGGTCCATGCAAAATGGCCTCAACACTTACACCGAGAAACGTTGCCAGTTTCATATTCGTTGAAACCGAACCGTTCTTTTTCCCTTGTTCCATTTGAGAGATAAGGGATTGTGATACCCCAACCTTTTCAGCAAGTTCAGGTTGAGTGTATCCGCGTTTTTCGCGTACATCTTTTAAGCTCAACATCATCACCTCTTTACTTGATGTATTAATAATAACACACTCTAAGTAATATGCAACACTTTTAGCAATAATACTTAAAATAATTTGCTCCCACCATTAGTAATATTTACAATGATATTGGAGGCGACGCACATGACTATTGGCAAGCGCATTGCCGCACTTAGAAAAAAACGCTCATGGACTCAAGCCATGCTCTCGGATAAAATGTCCGTCAGCCAAAGCACAGTAACTATGTGGGAAAATGGCAAACGAGCCGTTAGTAGCGAGGACACTATAAAACTAGCCACGTTGTTTGACGTGACGACCGATTACTTACTAGGCCTTGATGATGACATGCCCGCCAACGCCGTGCCAATCACAGCCGCTGAAACCGTCCAGATTCCGGTCTATGGCGAGATTCAGGCGGGCGTAGCAACACTAGCCGAGCAGAACGTAATTGGCCAGTTAGATGTAAAAAAAGACGTCGTCGAGCGCTATGGTTACGACAATCTGTTCGCGCTCAAGGTTCGCGGCGAAAGCATGAACCGCAAAATCATCAATGGACACACGGCTGTCTTCTGCAAGGACATACAACCGGAATCCGGCGACATTGTGGCTGTGATGATCGACCACGAAGACGCGACGGTCAAACAATTTCACGAAACATCTATCGCGGTCATGTTTGAGCCGATGAGTTGGGATCCCAGCTTCAAGCCATACGTCTTTAAAAAGGACGAGGAGCAGGACTTCCGTATCCTCGGAAGATACATCTACGATACTAGCGAATCCATTTAATGGAACGTCCAAACCTGATCGACGGTAAAAGCTGAGTACTTGGAGGATAAAATGGGGCAAGAAACTAGAATATCTCGTAGAAATATTAAAAAGCCGTTTTGGAAAAGTTGGAAGTTTTGGCTTCTTATAGTGGCAATCTTAATTCTAGCTAAGGGTGCAATCAGCTGCACTGATTACTTATTCTCTGAACCCCCTGCTCCTTCCAAAAAAGTTTATAAATTAAACAGCAATGCTTCTGTAAAAGCGATGCTAAAACATTATGAACCTGATTTGAAAGTCACTGAAGTAGGTGGTGTTTATGATTATCCAAAATCTAAAACCGTTCTAGTAACCGTTAAAGAAGACAGTGCCTGGGACGACAAGTCGGCGGTTAAATCGATGCATACTGATATCGCATCTATTTGGAAGGCGTTCAAAAAATCAAAAGGTGACGGCTTTTCGAACATTTCTGTTATGGTTACATATCCCACAGAAGATGCCGGAGGTAATACTCACAGCACAAAAGAAATGACTGCTGACATTCAAGGCAATAAGCTGAGGACCTTAAACGTAAAAGAATTTGATGACGATAACGTTCCAAAATTTGCCACTAAATATTGGCAACGCAACGACTTGCCTAGCCTAAATTAGTCTAATACAACGCCCCATTTCGGGGCTTTTATTTCACGCTTTGAAAGAACATATGTTTGTGTACTTTTACCTATATACTTCACAAGAAAGGACAATTAGCATGAGAAAATGGACTCCAGTACCCCGCCACGTGGGTTTATATAGCTATGATACACAAAAAGGCAAACGCTACGGCATCAGACGTGGCTTCAAAAATGCTGACGGGAAACGCGATGAGTTCCACCCCAGCGGCTTTAGGACGTGGCGAGACGCTGATCGTGCGTTAAAAGATTTTGAGTCCACTCTCGCCGGTGGACACCTCGGCCCGATCACTCATCGCGCTGTCACACTCAGCAAGCAATTCGAGTCGATGAAGAAACGTAACCTCGAAACGGAACGCTGGCGTGAATCGACAGCTAAAGGCAAAACGTATCTATATAATCTGCGTCTAAAAGATGCGTTCGGCGATCGTCGCCTAATCGACATCTCCCGTTCCGACTATCAAGCCTTCATCAATAAAATGGTGATAGACGGCTACTCACACAACACCATCAAGTCGGCTAACTCCCTCATGCAGCAGATCATGAATGATGCTGAGCACTTGGACATCATCGACAAGAACCGACTAAAGGCCACGTCCATCAAAGGCGGTACAGCACCGCGTGACGTTAATATTACCCGTGACGACTTCAAGACGTGGATGGCAACCGCAGAGCAAGATTTATCACGGTACGATTTTTGCATGGTCATGCTGCTAACACTTGGGTCGCGGCGTGAGGAAGTCCTAGGACTCCAGCTCAAGTCGTTTGTCCGTGAGATTGGGCCAAACGACCAGCCTTACTATGAAATTAACTACTACAAAGCAAGAACAACAGGCGACCGTACAGGCGGCGCATTAAAGAGTGACGCAGCCTATCGCACAAATTACGCCATCACCCCCACCCTCGTGTCACTGATCGACGACGCTATCGAAGAATGCAAAAAACGATGCACCGATAACGCCCGCATCCCGAACCCTGAAACATTTTTATATTTGACCGACAAAGGAACGCCGCAATACATCTCATACATCAATGAACAGATTTTTAAAGTTATCAGTCTCAAAACCGGGATCACTGCCCGCCCTCACATGTTCCGACACTACTTCGCTACACAAGCGATGCAAAACGGCGCGGCTGAATCCACAGTCATGCACTGGCTTGGCCACAGCGACATCAAGATGACAGCAAGCTACACGCGCCCTACTAAAGAAGGCGCGCTCGCCTTGATAAAGAGCCTGCAAGACCCGCTCACACCGGATAAATGAGAATATGATTATAAACGGCGGTACATTTTTTCTTGTACCGCCGTTGTACCGTATTTTGGATTGAACAGGATTGTGCCAGATAGAAAACACAAAAAGAAACCACTTGGAAAACGCGACGCTAGTCACATTTTAACCAAGTGGTTTCAATCGTAAATCCTTATAAACCGCTGCGGGCAAGAAGACTCGAACTTCCACGGCCTAAACGGCCACAAGATCCTTAATCTTGCGCGTCTACCAATTCCGCCATGCCCGCATATCACATGTTTGCGCTCTTAAGCACAAGAAATAGTATACGGGAAAATGGGGGTGCACGTCAAGCAATTTTCACAAAATCTGGCAATTAATTGAATCATGATACAAATTGCATGCGTCATCTTTAACAAATTGGCCGATGCCGCCTTTAAGTTGAAAGCTAACAGAAAACTGTTCACCCGTGCTACAATTACCCTAACCAAGGTGAAAAAGGAGGCTGCCATGAACATTCGCACTGCCACGTCAAAAGATGCGCCCGCTGTTGCCCGCCAATATCTACAGCTCACTGCCGAAATGGCCATACTGGCACCGCAAACCATTCAACCTGCCCCCATCGATCAAACCGGCTACTTTAAAGATTATATTGAAGATGCCAATGCTGACGTGTTTTTGGCAGAAGCGGATGGTGAATTATTAGGCTTTTTGCTGGTGGTGATGGCTGAAACTCGAGCAGATCCCGAAGTCGTGTTTCACCGCTTCGGTTTTGTGGTCGACTTGTATGTCACGCCTAATGCACGCAAACAAGGCATCGGGCGGGCCTTGTTGAATGCAGCCACTGATTGGACCCGCGCCCATGATGGTGAGTTCATTCAACTCAATGTCGTAGGCGAAGACACTGGCGCCCGCAACTTCTATCAACGGCTCGGCTTTGAACCAGCCAGCTTAACGCTAACGCATCAGGTGTAGTTTACCGTGGCATTTGCCACAAGCATATTTGCGCGTGTCGATGCGGCGCTGGCGGCGATATTGCGTCCCACATTGCGCGCAAACATAAATATATTTCGCAGCGCGGGGTAAACTTGGGGCAAAGCGAGAGCCCCCGACGGCTTGGAGTAACGCTTTAAAATCAGCGTCGCGATGTTGATAACCACGATGCATTTGATACAAGTGGTAATGACACAACTCGTGTTTGATAATGCCGAGTTGTTGGTCACGCGTGATGGCGGCAAACAACGTCGGATTAAAATCTAAATTTTTATCCTTCAATGAAAAGCGCCCGCCAGTGGTTTTCAGCCGCGCGTTAAAATGCGCTTCATTAGTAAAAGGACGATGGAAACTAGTTTGTGATACTTCAGCCACTAAAGCTTGTAATTCTTGATCTGACAAATCCGAACCTCACATTAAATTGAACAAACGCTCCGCAAAGCTGATGAACAACTTTGCGGAGCGTTTTTAGTTTTAGCCGAAATAATCGAGTAAATCCGCACGGGTCAACGCCGCTTTTTGTTCCGCGTTGAAGTCTTTGATGATGCGCCCTTGCGACAACACAATCAAGCGATTGCCGTATTTCAAGGCATCTTCCAAGTGATGGGTGATCATCATGCAAGTCAAATGCTCTTGGGTGACCAGCTTATCCGTCACGGACATGATTGACGCGCTGGTTTTCGGATCCAACGCCGCAGTATGTTCATCAAGCAACAAGAGTTCTGGTCGTTTGAGCGTCGCCATCAGCAAGCTCAAAGCTTGGCGTTGCCCACCAGATAAGGATTCAGTGGGACGGTCTAAGGCTTTCTCCAACCCGTTCCCAGTTTGCGCAGCGAGTTGTTCAAAATGGGCCATTTGCGCTTTCAACCCACGTGAAGCTAACGTTAAACGTTGACCACGGCGAGAGGCTAACAGCAAGTTTTCCGCCACGCTCATCCGCGGTGCGGTGCCCATTTTCGGATCCTGAAAGACGCGGGCGATCAAACGGGCGCGTTTTTCCGGCTTTTCATGGGTGATGTTGTGGCCAGCTAAGGTAATGGTGCCACTGGCCACTTCAATATCGCCGGTGATCGCGTTGAACATCGTGGATTTCCCAGCACCGTTCGTCCCCAGCACTGCCACATAGTCCCCTGGCGCCAGCGTCAAGTCGATGCCTGAAAGCAGTGGCTTCACTGTGTTATCCGCAACAACATTAACCGCGACATTATCGAGTTTTAATTGCTCAGCCATTAGCTTTCACCCCATTTCGCAAGGTGCGCTTGATGCGCAGGCGGTGGTCGATTTGTGGGATCATGATGGCTAACGCTAAGATGATTGCTGATAATAACTTCAAATCGTTAGCGTTGAAGCCTAATGCTAATACCACTAACAACACGAAGCGATACAAAATACTGCCCAGTACCACGGCGACTAAACGCTGACTCAAAGTCAACTCGCCGAACACGACTTCGCCGATAATGATCGCCGCTAAGCCGATAACGATGACGCCAGTGCCCATGGACACATCAGCGTAGCCGTTGTTTTGGGCGAGCAAGCCGCCAGCTAAGCCGATCAAGCCGTTGCCGACCACTAAGCCTAACAGCATTTGATGATCAGGATCAATACCGAGACTCCGTGCCATGGCTGGGTTATCCCCGGCGGCAATGAAGGCTTGGCCGATTTGCGTGTTGAGGAAAATAATCAACACCGCGACGATCACGAGACAGGCGATGACGCCCACTGCCACCGCATCAAAATATGGGGGTAATGCTTTGAGCCAAGCAGCGTTAAATAAGTTCGGTTGATGCAATAAACTCAAGTTCGCGCGACCCATGACTCGCAAGTTCACGGAATACAAACCAGTCATCACTAAGATGCCGGCCAACAAGACTGGAATGTGGCCTTTAGTGGTCAGCAATCCCGTCACCGCGCCCGCGGCCATCCCTGCGATCAACGACAACAAGGTCGCGACGATTGGACTAGCACCATGCGTCAACGCAGCACACGCCACTGCCGCGCCAAAAGGAAAAGTCCCTTCAACAGTCATATCTGGGAAATCCAAAATGCGGAAGGTTAAAAATAAGCCGATGCCGACCAAGCTATACAACAGCCCTTGGCCGATGGCTGATACGCCTAAACTCATTGGAACACCTCCCCGGATTTTTGGGCTTTATCGATCACTGATTGTGGGATCGTAATGCCCAGCAGTTTCGCTTGTTTCAAGTTGACAATCAACTTCCCAGTTTTTTCAAAATGAATTGGCGTCGTCGCCGGTTTGGATTTGCCCGATAAGACATTGGCAACCATTTTCCCGGTTTGCACGCCGAGTTCGAATTGATCCAAGCCAATGGTTGCCACGCCACCTTGTTTGACCATCGTGTCCACCGTTGGGAACACAGGGATCTTCTTGGTGTTGGCCACTTGAACTAAAGTTTGCATGGCAGAAGCAATGGTGTTGTCCGTCGGCACGAAAATCGCGTCCACTTGGGTCACCATTTGCCCGGCGACTTGGTTTAAGTCGTTGGTCGAGCTGATGGTGTACCGCTTGACCTTAAAGCCCGCTTTTGGCGCTAATTGACCGACCATTTTGGCTTGGACTTGGGCGGAATCATCAGAAGAAGTTGAAATCACGCCTAAGGTTTTGGCTTGCGGAATCAATTGATGGATCAAAGCCAGTTGCGATTTGATTGGCGCTTGGTCGGAAACCCCGGTGATATTGCCACCTGGTTTGGTGTTGGAGTCGACTAACTTGGCGCCTTTAGGATCCGTGATGGCACCTAAGATGATCGGGATCTTCGACGAGGCATCTGCCAAGGCTTGCGCAGCCGGCGTGGCAATGCCGACCATCACATCCGCGTGCTCGTTGACGAATTTCTCGGACATGGTTTTTAAGTTACTTTGATCAGCTTCCGCATTTTGGAAGTCGATTTTAACGTCTTTGCCAGTTTTATACCCGTTATCCGCCAAGCCTTTGATAATACCTTTGTGGATCGCATCCAAGGCCGGATGCGTCACTAATTGTAAAATGCCGACAGTTGGGGTTTTGGGTTTGGAGGTGGTTTGCACCCCACCGGTTTGCACGAACGCGACGCCTAAAAATGCCAGCAGCGCCACGATCAAAGCGATCATTCTTTTCATGCGGCCTCCTTACCCCATCATCGCGGAGATCTTTTGGATGTATTTCATCAACCGACTGGATGCGGCATCTTGATCAGCCTCAGCCATGGAAAAGGCACTTTCATCAAATTGCGCAGGGCTATCATGCAACGAGTCGACCATATCTTGGCACCCTTTTTGAAAATCGGCAAAGGCCTGAGTCAACAACTTGTGGTTACCCATCAACTTGGCTGGCACCTTAGCAGCTTGCAGCTTTTCCAACATGCCGGCATAGTGGTCGGTGCCGTCTTGGAAACTGGCAATGGTTTTGGCATAAGTATCGGTGTCAAATTCACCCATCGTACCATCAAGTAGGGCTTGCTTCAAGGCGTCAAACTTAGGACTCATTTGATCTTGTTCCGCTTCGGTGTCATCCATGATCAAGTTGATCAGTTGTGCATAATGCATTAATTTCATTTGAGTTTTGTTCATTTTAGCCATGATCATTCCTCCAATTGTTATCTCGTCCATTCTAACAGAAAAACGTTTGCGTGACACGTTTGGGCGTAGGTATCAAAAAAGCCCAGCATCGCTGCTGGACTACGCTGATTTTTGAGATGTCCGCCATCTACGAACCAAAGGAAAATCCCCTAACGAAAACGGGGAATTCCATGACGCGCGTAACTCAGATTTATCCTGGTGTCCCCACTGCTTGACTATTAATTCGAATCAAGGCAGTTTATTTTGATGCTATCATCCATAGGCTCTTAAGTCCTAGATCAGTATCGGATTAATTGTGAGGAGTCAGCCCTCCTTAAAGCGTGATAATATTGTGTCACATCACGGTATGACATGTCAATAATTATTTGGCCACTTTACGTTGGACAAACTTCACGATTTCCACGATCACAATGATCAAGAACCCGGCACCAAGCACCACGCCCCATTGGGATAATGCGAGACTAGTCACATGGAACAAACCGTTGAAGCCTGGGACTAAAATCGTGACCGCCAATAATAAGAAGCTAGCCAAAATTGCCCAGTTGAACGCGCGGTTGCGGAACAAGCCGACTGTAAACAAGCTTTGATGCACCGACTTCACGTTGAAGGCATGGAACAATTGGATCAACCCAAGGGTCGCATAAGCCATGGTCAACGCATCTGCATGAATCGCGGCGTTGGTGGCATGCACCGGCCAAGTGATGGCCACAAAGTACACACCTAATGTCAGCCCACCTTCAAGCAAGCCTTGCCAAATCACTGCAGGACCGACGCCGCCAGAGAAGAAATTCGACTTGCGGCCGCGCGGTTTTTGCTTCATGATGCCAGGTTCTGTGGGTTCGACCCCTAAGGCAATCGCTGGGAAGGTATCGGTCACCAAGTTGATCCACAAGATATGCACTGGCGCTAAAATGTCCCAGCCAAGCATCGTCATCATAAACAAGGTCAACACTTCACCAAGGTTGGCGGATAACAAGTATTGGATCGACTTTTGAATGTTGGCGAAAACTTTACGCCCCTCTTCAACGGCAGTCACGATGGTCGCAAAGTTATCATCGGCTAAGACCATGTCAGAAGCTCCTTTGGACACTTCTGTCCCAGTGATCCCCATGCCGATGCCGATATCAGCGGCTTTTAAAGCTGGGGCATCGTTGACGCCGTCCCCAGTCATCGCCACGACTTTGCCTTTTTTCTGCCAAGCGTTGACGATGCGGACTTTGTGTTCTGGCGCCACCCGGGCGTATACCGAATATTTTTCCACATTGTCAGAGAATTCGTCATCAGATTGTTCATCGAGTTGCGCACCGGTGATCACTGCCGCGTCATCACCTGGTTCAATGATCCCAAGCCGCCCGGCGATCGCTTCGGCAGTATCTTGATGATCCCCAGTGATCATCATCGGGCGGACCCCAGCAGCTTTGGCTTCAGCGACGGCAGCTTGAACTTCTGGCCGTTCAGGGTCGATCATCCCGACTAACCCAGCGAAAATCAAATCATGTTCGACGGAATCGCTGTCCACTGTTGCCGGGATCGTATCAATGACTTTGTATGCCATCCCCAACACCCGCAAAGCTTGAGTGGCAAGTTCTTTGTTAGTATTTAATATATCTTGGCGATTGCCTTCGGTCATGGCATTGGCATGATCACCAAAAGCCAGTTGGAAGGCGCGCTTCAACAATTGATCCGGCGCCCCTTTAGTGGCCACCAAGTAGCGACCATTAGGCAATTGGTGAATCGTGGTCATCAGTTTTCGTTCAGAATCAAAGGGCACTTCAGCCACACGAGGCATTTGGGCCAGTTCAGCATCGAGATCAAAATGTTGTTTTTGACCATAGGCCACCAAAGCAGTTTCTGTTGGGTCCCCAAGCATCGTGCCATCAGGTTGAATTTGCGTATCGTTGGCGAAATTCATCACCGTCATCAACAAGTTCCCACCGGCGATGCCGTCTTTGGCATCATGGAGTTGACCGTCATAGTAGACTTTTTCAACGGTCATTTTGTTTTGGGTGAGGGTCCCGGTTTTATCCGAAGCGATGATTTCCGTTGAGCCTAAAGTTTCCACAGCTGGCAATTTGCGGACCAAAGCATTGCGCTTGGCCATTTTCTGCGTGCCCAATGCCAAAATAATCGTGACAATGGCAGGTAAGCCTTCAGGAATCGCCGCCACCGCCAAGGAAATGGCGGTTAAAAACATTTCTGGGACACTAGCAGCTTGACGCCAGATCCCCACGCCAAACACGATTGCTGCGATCACTAAGATCATGATCGTCAAGGTTTTGCCTAACGCCTTCAAGTTATCTTGCAAAGGCGTGGTAGTTTCTTTAGCCGTGTTGATCATGGTCGCAATTTGGCCGACTTGCGTTTGCATGCCTGTGGCTACCACAACGCCGACACCGCGACCATAGGTGATGTTGGTGTTCATAAAGCCCATGTTCGCGCGGTCACCGATGCCGACGTTATCCCCTTGCAAGGTTTCCACATTTTTTTCAACTGGCACAGATTCCCCAGTCAAGGCGGATTCTTCGATTTTCAAGTTGGCGGATTCGATCAAGCGCAAGTCCGCTGGCACCACATCCCCGGCTTCGATCAACACGATGTCGCCGACCACCAGTTCCGTGCTTGGAATGGTCACCACATTGCCATCGCGGCGCACATGGGCGTCAGGCGTCGCCATTTTGGCCAAAGCGTCGATGGCTTCTTCGGCTTTAGATTCTTGGAACACGCCGAAAATCGCGTTTAAAATCACCACGGCTAAAATGATCCCAGCATCGGCCCATTCATGCACCACCAGGCCTGCCACTAAAGCGGCGACTAATAGCACAATAATCATGAAATCTTTGAATTGATCGGCAAAGCGCCGCAACATCGATTTCTTTTTGGCTGAGGCTAAGGCGTTAGGGCCATTTTGTTCGAGGCGCTGTTTGGCTTCGGCGGTGGTTAAGCCGCTGTCAGCTTGCGTTTGCGTCGCGGTTAAAGTTTCTTGAATCGTTTGCGCGTATTCGGGTTTGGTCAATTGGGGATCCTCCTTGTGTTTGGTAAAAAAAATGAGGCTTACAAACTGCGCGCGCAGTTCATAAGTCTCACTAATTAAGGCAACACCAGCTATAACTTGTTGGTGACGTTGCCGCGACAGATGCGCCGCTAGTTACTCCCTTATGTGACAACTTTAGTATACCGGAGTTGGCAGTGAAGTTGCAAGCTATATTCAAATAATTACTTATGCTTTCCAAAAGTCGTCAAATACTGTAATGGGCAAATGCCGCTTATGGGCAGAACGTTGATACCAGGCTTCGATTTTTTCAGCGGCTTGGGTATCGATGTCCTTGCCTTCCAAGTAGTCGTCGATATTGCGATAAGAAACGCCTAATGCAACTTCATCAGGTAAGGCTGGACGATCTTCTTCAAGATCGGCAGTTGGGGCTTTCTCATACAAATGCGCTGGGGCGCCGAGTTCTTTGAGCAAACTTGCACCTTGGCGTTTGTTCAAGCGCCACAGTGGGGTCACATCCGCCCCACCGTCGCCGAACTTGGTGTAAAAACCAGTGATGGCTTCAGCCGCATGGTCAGTGCCGATGACCACGCCTGCTTGAGCGCCGGCAATGGCATATTGGGCAATCATACGTGCGCGCGCTTTAATGTTGCCTTTGTTGAAGTCGGTAACGGTTAAGTCATTGGCTTCAACGGCTTGCACCATCGCGTCAACGGATGGCTTGATGTTCACGCGCGTGGTGACGTCAGCTTGCATGAAGTCGATAGCCGCCATGGCATCAGCTTCATCCGCTTGTTCACCGTAAGGCAAACGAACAGCGATGAATTTGTAATCGTCATCGCCAGTTTCTTTGCGTAATTCAGTCACGGCGATTTCGGCAAGCTTACCGGCTAAAGTGGAATCTTGGCCACCGGAAATGCCAAGGACTAAAGTTTTTAAACCGCTGTAATGGGTGAGATAACTTTTCAGAAAGTCGACGCTGCGACGGATCTCAGCTTTAGGGTCGATGGTTGGTTGCACGTGTAAGGCACTGATGATTTCTTGTTGTAATGGGCGCATGTTGATTGAAAGTCTCCTTTGTAAGGTGTCGTATTTATCATACGCCCAAGCGTTGGCTGCGCGCAATGAAATGGGTCAGAAATCCTCACAATCAAAATGTAAAAGACTTGCCCAGCGCCGAACGCTCAGCAAGTCTTTTCTGATTTATTCTGGTAAAGCCAACCATAATGCTAAGTAAACCCAAAACAATAGCCCACCACCGAAAACAAATAACAGGCGTATCCAAATCGCATCGACGTTCAAACTTTCAGCGATACCGCCGCATACCCCGGCAAACACACGGTTGTCTAATGATTTATGCAATCCCATGATAACTCCTCCTTTTATACACCCATAGGATAGCAAGTTAGTGAGCCATGTGCCCGCGACCAAAGCGGGATTTTTGACTCAGGCGAAAGTCTGATACCACGACAAAAGCGTTCCGGCAGCTGCTAAAACGCTTCGGGAACATCTTATTGGCGTGGTTTAAAAGCCACAATTTTTTCCGACTTGCCGGTGGTTTGTTGCATCGCATCGATCAAACGTTGCGCTTGTTTCTTTGACGTTGAGCGTAAATCACCTAACGCTGTGATGTGATTGGCGATTGCTTCAGCGTGCACAAGGCGTTCTTGGTGGGTCAGTTGCGTTAATTGTTGTTGCCACACTGTCGCCACCACATTTTCCGTCCACTTCAACGGCGTCAAAAGAAATTGCGCATAAACTTCGTCGGCAAATTCAACGGCGATGCTGATATCAGCCGTCGTGTGATGGGCTTCTTCCATTAATTCGGCGACTTCGCGATGGACCCGAGTGGCAGTGGCTTGGCGCCATTTGCGACCGTCATACTCGTTGACATGTTGATGCGTCACCGAGACCGGACCACCGTGTTGCTGCGCAACGAAGGCATCAACGGCAGCTTGATCACTCATATCGACACCAGCCGCTTGCATTTTCAACGCAAATTCTTTGCCAGGGCCCCACATTTCTGAATCGCCGTTGAGTTCGATCATGTGTTGGGCGTTATTGCGGATGGTTTTGATGATGCGGTTAGCCGGTTTAGCAGCAATGGCTTTGCGTTGGTGCAAAAAGTCAACAAAGCCTGCCAGCAACTCACACATTGTCGACATTTCGGCATCACTCATCACCACATGGGCCGGGTAGAAATCAAGCATCATCTCAGTCAATTCAACCGGTTGCCAATCATTGATCAACGCACTATTTTGCGAGATCATATCCCCAATGAAACTGGCGATCAAGCTCTTTGCTTTAGCTTGATCGTGGTAATCAATTTTCAACCATTGTTTGCTTTGGAAGAATTCGGAAAACCGCTCCCCATATTCGTGGTCAATGATCGCAGTGAGGCGAGCATGGTCGAGCTCAGCATCTTCTTCCCAATCCTCTGCTTCATCCCAGTCGTCGTCATCCTCCCAGTCGTCATCAGCTTCGGGAAAATCGAAATATTCGGCATCATCAATGGGATGTTTTTCTTGCTTCAACAAGATCGGCGCATTGGCTTGGAATGCTGAGATCAACGCTTCAGCTTGGTTAGCGGGAATTTCGTCGCGACCTTGTAGGAATTTAGTAAACCCGCTCAACAAAGTTGGTAACACTCGAGCGCCTTCAGCGTTGACCCCAGCTTGTTGCGCATAGTTGTTTGACATCACCCGCGTCACCAGCTGGGGTTGCCAATTATCGATCACTTGTTGAGACGCGCGATACATCGTGGCGACGAAATCAAGCATCAAGTCATCGACCGCGCCGCCTTTTGAGGAGATTTTGAGGCGTTTGAATTCAGGACTTTGGTAGAACTGATCAAGCAAAGGGCCATAATAATCATCGAGGACGCGCCACATAGTTTCTTCGGCGCGATTGTGGGGATCTTCCAAATCATCCCAGTCCTCATCGTCTGGCATCAAGCCATTTTCAACGATGACCTGGCCCATTAAATCATCGACTTGGTTAGGTGTCATTCCTTTGGCCAACTGATGATTTTCGACCATCACGTGAATGAAGTCACCGACAATGATCAGCATCGTGCGTTGAGAATCAGGATCGTCATCCAATCGCGTCACTAAAAGTTCTAAGCCTTGTTTGAGTTTGGCTTTGGTCCATTGTTTCACCGGCAAGTCTTGCATCATCATCACAAACGTCCGCACATAAACACTCAGTGCATCGCTGGGCACTTCCGACATTTCCGCGCGTTGCGATGAGTGTTCAAATAAAGCGAGCTGCTTGGATAAATCTTGAGTGACGACTGAATCGAGATGTGTCGAGGCGCCGGCGACCATTTGTTCATCCGGCATTGAAGCCTCTTGGAGGTTTTGGTTCACCGCATCAAGGTCAAAAGCTTCTTCGCGTTCCCCTAAGCCGTCTTCATAAAATCCGGCGCCGCGCCCGGCTAAACAAATTGGCAAAGGCCGCGCAACGTCGCGACTTTCTTCGAGTTGAATGCGATGATCCCATGACTCACCAAAGTCATAAGTGTATTGCACAGTGCCTTGTTGCAAGTCAGGTAAAATTTCTGCCGTTGTGGCATCAATGCCTTCAGCGTATGGATCTGCGCTGGTGTCTTCGTAAGTCAACTCGCGATTCCACGCCGGATAAAAACCGTACATATGGTAATTGTCCCACGCAAACGCCGCTTGAATGATCAGATGCAATTGCGCGTATGTGGTGTTCGTGGGTACGGCAATCCGCCGCCAAGTCAGGGGTTTGCGGTGTTCAAGGGTAATTTTTAAGATCAAGGCTTCAGTCATAGCGACTCCTTTATTCAATCAATCGATTCAGATGACTTTATTTTATCATGGAAGCAGTAAAAGTACGATTTATCGGCACACGAAAAAAGCACCTTCTTCATTGAAGATGCTTTTAATCCACCCGAAACGCGTCCAGTCATAAACGGGTGTGAATTTAAAGTTGTTCACCGTTTGAAGCAATCACTTGCTTGTACCAATCAAACGATGCTTTCTTGTAGCGTTTCATCGTGCCATGACCTTCATCGTCGAGATCGACATAGATGAATCCATAGCGTTTCGACATTTGCCCAGTAGAAGCACTGACTAAATCGATGCAGCCCCAAGGCGTGTAACCCATCACTGGCACCCCATCAGCAATCGCACCACGAATGGCTTCGATATGGGCACGCAGATAGTTGATGCGATAATCATCTTGAACAAAGTGGTTGGCATCAGGAACGTCTTTAGCGCCAAGACCATTTTCAACGACAAAAACTGGTTTGTTGTAGCGGTTAGCCAGTTCGTTTAACGCGATGCGCAAACCCGCGGGATCGATTTGCCAACCCCAGTCACTGGCTTCAAGAAACGGATTTTTAACCCCACCGACTAAATTGCCATTCGCCGTTGCCAAACGCTTGTCAGTGACGTTGACCGCAGTGGACATGTAATAAGAAAAACCGATGTAATCCACAGGGTTTGCCGCTAACACCTTGAAGTCTTCAGGCTTAGTGTCCAAGTCTTTAAAGGAAAAGCCGTAATGATTCATCAAAGATTCGGTGTACAGCGGATACTCACCGCGCACTTGCACATCCCCACAGAAATGATTCATCGCTTGATTTTCCTTTAACGCTGCCAGTTGATTTTCAGGATTGGCATCATAAGCATAAGTCGTCGCATATAACAACATGCAACCGATTTGCAAATCAGAGCGCAACTGATGGGCGATGGCGACGGCTTTGGCACCAGCGACGAATTGGTTATGCCATGCTTGGTAACGATTTTGCATCTCGTTGCCACCATTTGACGCGACTAAACCTTGGCTCATCACTGGAAAGTGCAACGCCGAATTGATTTCGTTAAAGGTCATCCAATATTTCACCTTGTCGGCGTAACGCGTCAACACAACGCGGGCATAGCGTTCAAAAAAGGCGATCAATTGCCGATTTTTCCAGCCGCCATAGGTTTTCACCAAGTTCAATGGCAGTTCGTAATGGCTGAGGTGATGACCGGTTCAATGCCATATTTCAAACATTCTGCGATCACCGCATCATAGAACTTCAACCCTGCCTCATTTGGCTCAGTTTCATCGCCTTGCGGGAAGATCCGCGACCAGGCAATCGAAAAGCGATAGCATTTAAAACCCATTTCCGCAAACAGCGCAATGTCTTCTTTGTAGTGATGATAAAAATCAATGCCTTCATGGTTAGGGTAGCGATATTTGCTTTCGTCGATGGTCCAATCAAAGTCAGGCTCATCTACGATGTTGAAGCGTTCAGGTCCGCCTGGCAACGCATCAGCGATCGATAAGCCTTTGCCGCCTTGGCGATAGCCGCCTTCTAATTGGTTGGCAGCAGTAGCGCCGCCCCATAAAAAGCCTTCAGGAAATTTTTGCATGCAAGGTCCTCCTTCAAATTAAATCACGTATAACGCCACAGTGTTGTTGTCGACCGTGGTGGCTTCGTTTTGCACGACATCGACAAAGTCTTTGGTGTTGGTGACCACTAAGACGGTCGTGGTGTCATAGCCGGCTTGTTTAATGGCATCCAAATCAGCTTCAAGCAACAAGTCCCCTTGCTTGACTTTTTGGCCTTGTTCAACATGATTGGTGAAGTGTTGGCCTTTGAGTTCAACGGTATCTAACCCGACATGGATCAACAATTCAACCCCGTCATCACTCTTTAAGCCGATGGCATGCTTCGTTGGAAAGACAGTTTCGACAGTCCCATCAAATGGGGCATAGAAGTGGGTGTCTTCTGGTAAGATCGCCGCGCCATCGCCCATCATTTTCTGAGCAAAGGTGGGATCACCAACACTTTCAATGTTGATCAATTCGCCTTTGACTGGGGCATAAACTTTCTTAGTGCTTTTCCCACCGGCATCAACATTGGTCATCGTTGGAGTGACTTTGGCGTCGTTAGCGGTGGCAGTGGCAGGCACGTCATCATCAAAGCCGAAGACCCAAGTTAAGATAAAGGTCAAAATCGTGGAAGCAACCGCGACGATGATCGCGTTGATGATGTTTTGTGGCATGGCGTTGTTGGCAAATTGTGGCAAAGCTAATAAAGCTGGAACGGCAAAGGCGAAGGCCTTCAAATGCACGATCCCCATGAATAACCCACATAAACCACTGGAAATCATGACCGCATACAGTGGCTTGCGATACTTCAAGGTGACCCCATACAAAGCTGGTTCAGTCACCCCAGCTAAAAAGGCAGAAATCGAAGCGGCAGAAGCCACTTGACGGGTGGTTTTGTTCTTAGTCTTTAAGGCAACGGCCAAGCAAGCAGCCCCTTGCGCAACGTTCGCGGCTAACATGGCAGGTAAGATCAATGAATCAGGGGTGGCAACACTGGCTGCCAAGAAAATCGGGGCAAAGGCCCAGTGCATCCCAGTCATGACGATCAACGGCATGAAAGCAGCCATTAAGGCAACCGCGACCCAAGAAGCATACTTTTGAATGAATAAGACTAACCAGGATAAGCCATCCCCACAGTAAGTCCCGATCGGGCCGATGACCACTAAGGCTAAAACACCCATGACAAAGATCTCAACTGTTGGCTTCAAAATACTCTTCAAGTTCGCCGGGCAAAGTTTGTCGATGGCTTGTTCAATATACTTCATCGCCCAGATCACTAACAAAATCGGGATAACGGAACTGGAATAAGTCGCTAAGGTCACTGGCAAGCCCATTAAGTGGACGGGTTTTGCCGCAGTGACTAACGCGGTGAAGTTCGGGTGGATCATGATCCCAGCGATGGTGACGCCAAGGATCGAGTTAACTTTATGATATTTGGACGCCGTGATGGCTAATACAATGGGCAAAAAGTAAAATGGCGCATCCCCAAAAGCACTGAGAATGGTGTAGTTTTGACCTTTAGTGCTCATCCAACCTAAAGTCGTCAACAAGATCAACACGACTTTGATCATGCCGCCGCCGATCAAAGCAGGAATTAATGGTGACATGCAGGCACTGATAAAGTTGGCGAATTGATCAAATAAGTTACCAGATTTCTGAACTGGGGCAGCGTCGGTGGTGCTGTCGTCAGTTGGAAAGTTCCCTTGTTTGATCACTTCAGCATAGTAATCAGAAACCGCATTGCCGATGATCACTTGATATTGGCCATTTTGATGGTTGATCCCCATGACGCCTGGGATTGCTTTCACTTTGGCGTCATCAACTTGGCCTTCGTCATTTAAGCGAAACCGCAAGCGCGTGACACAATGGGTCAAGTAGTTGATATTTTTTTCGCCGCCAACCGCGTCGTAGATCTGCTTGGCAGAATCTTTTGTACTCATAATTGCTCTCCTTTTAACAAAAAAGACCTAACTCCTGCGTAGGCTGCAGGAATTAGGTCATGCTCGGTTGCCCGATAACACCCTATAAGTTGCGCACTAACCGGTTGATATGCACGGTTAGGTATAATAGCTCAGAATTGTTGATTTCGAATTGGTACTTATTTTGAATAAATTTGCGGATCTCTAAGGTACAAGCATATGGTTTGGCATAGCGCACTTGCACAGTTTTCAACAAGTCGCCATCTTCATCATCTTCGTAATGTTTACCTAGTAAAATGCGCTGGGCAAAAAATTTCAAATGGGTGATGAAGCGGTAATAATTCAGCGACTGTTCGTCAAATTCAGTGTGGAAGTAAGCTTTCACCAAATCTTCCACTTCTTTGACAATCGTGGTCACCCCAATCGCCAAGTTCTGTTCGGCATCAGTGCCGGCTTCAGCGTTGATGAAGTGCACCGCGATAAACGCCGCTTCATCATCGCCAAGGTCGACATCAAAAGCGTCTTTGACCACGGCGACCGCCTTTTTCCCAACCGCAAATTCATCGGGATAAAATCTGGCGATGTCCCACTTCAAAGGATTCGACAAGCTGATGCCTTCTTCTTTGAATCGCTTGATCGCCATATGCAAGTGATCAGTCAAGTTCACGTATATATTCTCGTTAAGCTGTTTGCCTAACTTGATCTTCGCGTAGTTGATCACCCGCTCTGACGCATCGACTTCTTGAAGCGGCACATCGATGACCAAATCCGTGAATTTGTTCATGGTGGCCTGATCTTTTAAGAAGAAGGTTTTTTCGACTTTAGCCATGTCGACAGCTTGGCCACGCTTTTTACCAAAGGCAATGCCTGGGCCCATCAACAACACCGAAACGCCATCGTGGTTGATAGCGATGCAAGTGTTGTTGTTTAACACGCGTTTGATCTGCACAGTCGATCCCTCCTTCAAAAAAATAGACTCATCCACACGTTGGCGTGTAGATAAGTCATGCTCAATTGCTTGATAACACCTTATCGATTTCCGTATGCATGTTACTCGTGCTCGCCTGAAACGCTTAGCGATAACATTGTAACTGGTTTCAGTATAGGCAAAGATGAATACGCTGTCAAATGTTTTTGTCACAAAAGTGCAAGCTTTTGGTTATAAGAGTGTCCCCTCGTCGTCACCATTGGTCTACCGCCGAAAAAAAGAATAAACTGATGAACTACTCGGGAATAAATTCCCGAGTTTCCAAGATCTCTCTTGAAAACATCGTAAACTGCAAGTCATAAGAAGTACTCATGATCTCTACAAGGCCATTAGGGTGGCCCGAACTCTCACCACAACGACCGTGTTTTGCCACAAATATTTCTACCTGTAGGTCAACGGTATACGCTCGTGATGAGGTCTTTGTTTACTTTGCGGCCAGCGTATCCCTAGTTTCCGTACTGGTCGGAGGACGTTGTTCTATTCTCCCTATTGGCTGAAGCGACAATTACTTCTAATTAAATAATCGAACTAACCATAACGGCGGTGACTTTAGGAAAGATTTTCACCTTGATGTGACGAGTTGGATGTAAGCCCCAGTCCAGAATATTTTTAGCCGCGTTGTAATCTCGGTCAATGACTTTTACCTGTAATTGGACTGATCCATTCACGTTGAGATAATGGATGCTTGTCGATGAGCTCGGTGCCATATTCAACTTGACTCGTTTTATAGGCATCGACTTCTACTACTGTGACACCTTGCTTGAAAGCTCGGTTTTGAATCACTTGTTTGGCCTCGTAAGGTTTTAACAAAGCCAGCTTGCGATTCTTGGCCTTACCCGTAGACTTACGCATATCCTTAGCACCGATTTTCTTCATAACCAAGACTTCAATTGGGTCAACCAGTTCAATGGCGATCTTGCGATAAGCTTCATTTAACGGTTGTGCCCGCTTGGCAGAAAGCTTTTGAATCTTCTTGGTGATGTACTTGGCACTGCCATGCATCATACTGCGTTTACGCCTCAGCTTGTTAATTTGATCTTCATATCCGTCTGCTTTGGCAATCACTTCTGGTGAAAGTTGATATTGTTTGTTATCAGAATCATGATAGGCGACGTTATTGGTCATGTTCCAATCGATGCCAATAGCTGGTTCTGATTGAACGTTAGCTTTGGCCTTTGGTTGGACATGCACGATTTGAAATTGATAGGTACCTCACCTTTGCGCTTGAGCTTGATGATCTTAACGTCTGAAAAGTCATATTCATTCGCATTCTTATGCAAGCGAAGAAGTCCAAAGTTTGGCACTTTGATCACATGTGCCGAAAGAATTTGAATCGAAGTGTTTTTTTGAATTTCGACGGCTCGGGTCTTTGATTTTAAATTGAAACGAAGATGTCCGCGTTTATACCAACTGTTATGGTGTGGGTTCTTGTGCTTGCCGTGTTTGTCTCTGATGATGTTTTGTTTGTATTGAAACTTGATTTTGTCTGACCACTTGGATCCTGCCCGTAATAATTTCTATATTCAGCGAAGTTGACAATCAGCGTTTGGAGAAAAAGTTGAGCGTTGTGCAAGGACAGGAACAAGACTTTGGCGTTCCAACGTTTAAGCTGATACTTCTCACTCAAAAACAGCTTAATGATGCGATTGATCAGCTTGTGCCGATTGATACCAGTCGGAATGCTTCGGTCGATATGCTTACGCCCTTAAGTCTTGTACATATAATTCAACGAATAATTAAATAACTGATCTTGAACCAATAAGGCGCGCTCATGTTGGAGGATTTGTTCGCATGACAATGTGACTTTCAACTTTTCAGTGAACGCAAACGTCTTGGAACGGCTGCGTTTTTCCTGTACCCAGGGCTCAGCCATAATGAAGTCTCCTTGAATTTGTTGATTCCACTATAACAAACACAAGTTCGAATTTAAAATTTAAAAAACAAAAACGGCCTGTCTAAGTGCTAATTCTTCCCAGGAATAAATTTCTGGGTTTGCTTAGCTGACAGGCTAGATCAAACAAGCTGGTGTGGCTAAAGTGTTCGACTGCGGGCCGCAAGACCCTTCTGAAGATTTCGCGTATTTTGCCCAAAGCTTGCCTGCCGCGTTCTTGTATATCGGTTGCGCCAAAGACGACGGGTTGGACCACCCCCATCACAGTCCAGACTTTTTCATGGATGAACGCGCCTTGTTGATCGCCGCGCAAGCTGTCGGCACTGCCGCCTTAAATTATTTAAATTAGAATGATTCAAAAAAGTTTACCGCCTGCAGCCCTACTCCCGCAAGCGGTTTTAATTTGCTGCAAAAAGTCAAGGGTTGATTTAGAATGATTACAATGTATGCTAGAGGCGTAGTCAAATCTAAGGAGGATATTCACAATGAGTTTAGTAGGAAAAGGAATCGAACCATTCAAAGCAGAAGCCTATCTTAAAGGAGAATTTACCACCATCACGGACGACGACTTGAAAGGTCACTGGAGCGTTGTGATGTTTTACCCTGCAGACTTTTCATTTGTTTGCCCAACAGAACTAGAAGATCTGCAAGATCAATATGAGACCTTGCAAAGCTTAGGCGTGGAAGTATATTCCGTGTCTGAAGATACCCATTTTGTTCACAAGGCTTGGCATGACGAATCAGAAGCCGTGGGCAAACTGCAATATGCCATGATCGGCGACCCGAGCCATCAACTCGCCCGCATGTTTGACGTGTTAGATGAAGACGCCGGGCTCGCCCAACGTGGGACCTTCATTCTCGATGACAACGGCGTGGTGCAATCCATGGAGATCAACGCGGATGGCATCGGCCGCAACGCGGTGGAATATATCGACCGCATCAAAGCTGGCCAATACGTGGAATCCCATCCTGGCGAAGTGTGCCCGGCTAAGTGGAAGCAAGGCGAAAAGACTTTGACCCCAGGCTTGGACCTCGTAGGTAAGCTCTAATGCTGACAGCCGAATTACAACAACAACTCAAAGCCTATTTCCAATACTTAGTCGATCCCGTCGTGTTCCGGCTTGATGCAGGCGACGATGCCAACGGCCAAAAAGTACGCGAGTTTGTCGAAACCGTTGCTGGGCTTGATTCACGGTTATCGGTGGAAAAAGCGTCGTTAAAGCGTCAGCCAAGTTTTACCATCGACCGCGCCGGCCATCCAGCATCTGGGATCGAATTTGCCGGCGTGCCACTTGGGCATGAGTTTGAATCCTTCGTGTTGGCCTTGTTACAAGTTTCTGGCCACGCGCCAAAGATCACGCCTGAACAACAACAAGCTATCGACGCCATCGACCAGCCGCTACATTTTGAAACTTATGCCAGCCTCAGTTGTCACAACTGCCCTGACGTCGTGCAAGCGTTGGATATCATCAGTGTGCTCAACCCTAACGTCACCCACACCATGATCGAAGGCGGGATGTTTCAAGCCGAAACCGAAGCCCACGATATCATGGCGGTGCCGACCGTTTATCTCAATGGCAAAGAATGGCACAATGGGCGCGCAGATCTCAATGCGCTGCTGGCTAAAATTGCTGGCCACCATGGTCCTGTTGCTGTCACTGCCGCCCAAAAGGACCGTGTTTACGATGTGTTGATCATCGGCGGCGGCCCGGCAGCTGGCGCTTCAGCGATTTATGCCGCGCGCAAAGGGTTAGCCGTCGCAGTGGTGGCTGATCATTTTGGCGGGCAACCGTTGGAAACCGTCGGCATTGAAAATGTGCCAGGCACCGATTATATTGTCGGTGAAAACTTGATGCAAAACATTCAAGCGCAACTGACCAAATACCATGTCACGATTTTGTCTGGCCAAACGGTCAATGGTCTGGTCGCCGGCTCTCCGGTGCGCGTCGACTTGCTCGGTGGTGCGCAACTACATGCCAAAACCGTGATCGTCGCGACTGGTGCACACTGGCGGAATCTCAATGTGCCTGGCGAAGCCGAGTTCAAAAACAAAGGCGTTGCCTATTGCCCGCATTGCGATGGCCCACTGTATAAAGACAAAGCAGTCGCCGTGGTCGGCGGCGGGAATTCTGGCATTGAAGCGGCGATCGATTTAGCTGGGATCGCCAAGCATGTGACCGTTTTGGAATTCGCGCCGAAAATCTCAGCAGATGCCGTGTTAGTCGCTAAAGCCCGCAGCTTGAACAATGTCGACTTGATCGCCAATGCGCAAACCACCGAAGTCATCGGCGATGGGCGCGTGAACGCTTTGACCTATACGGATCGCGCTACTGGATCTGCTTCCACTTTGCCTGTCGATGGCGTGTTTGTGCAAATTGGACTAGTGCCAAATACCGAATGGCTTGGGGATACGTTGAAACTTTCTGATCATGGCGAAATCGTCGTGGATAAGTTCGGCGCTACCAACATGAAGAATGTTTTCGCTGCCGGCGATTGCACCGATTCTGCTTACAAGCAAATCGTGATCGCCATGGGCAGTGGCGCCACTGCTGCGCTAAGTGCTTTTGATGCGCTCGTGCGCGGGTAGCTTTTAAATCAAAAAGGCATTCGCTGCTTGTAGCTGCTTCTACAAGTGGCGGATGCCTTTTTCATACCGATCGAACTGGGTCGGTATTTTTTTATACTTTTTGAAGCTGTCGGTCATGCAAAATTTTCGGTGAGGTTTCCGGTGCCACCCCGAAACAAAAGCTGGCGGCAAACACTAAGATTACGCCGCAAATGCCCATTGCTGTTTGCACGTGGAAGGCGTTGGTGATGATCGGCAACAAGAACGTCCCGGCCGCCGCCCCGATGCGACTAAAGGTGACCACCATCCCCACACCAGTCCCGCGCACAGCCGAATCAAATAATTCGCTGGTGTAAGGATAATCCGCAACTAACCCTGCCGATAAAATTACCGCAAACACGCCGAATAAGGTTAAGGAAATGACGGCTGGCAAACTTTTACCAAAAGCTAACAGTAACAATGCGATGCCTGCCAGCCCGAAATCAGCGACCAGAAATTGTCAGCGGGATACGTGATTAAACACCACAATGCCAAGCAAGATCCCAACCATCATCGCACCGTTATATAAATAATTCACGGTTGACGCATCCCCGATGCCCATGCCTTTGACTAAAATCGGCAAAAAAATACTGATCCCGAAAAAAGTGAACGATTGTGACGCATAGAACACGCCACCCACCGCGGTTTGACGTAAGTATTTTTTGGAGAAAACCACAGTCCATTGAAACGATTCATTCGTCGTTTGGGCATCAACTTGTTGCTGTTTGAATAAGCCCCACTTGTGCCCGAGATTTTTATTGATCACATGTTGGGCGGCTTTGGGCTTGCCTTGGTTGACCAGCCAGCTCGGCGACGTCGGCAGTTTCACCACGGAGCGAAAAATCGCGGTGATCAACGCAAAAACCGCGGGAGATGCCATCATCACTTGCCAATTGGTGAAAAGCGGGCCAATCACACTGGCGGCGATAAAGCCGATGGTCCAATAAATCACCAATCGACTTTACACGCGGCCAGCCACTTTTGACGGGAGCCATTCGATCAATAGCGTGTTGCCGGCAGTATAATCCACCGCCACCATTAAGCCGACGACTACTCTGAGCATGAAGGTCAACACTAAATTACTCGTCAATAATTGTAACAAGGATACTGCCACTAAAATATACATATTGACTAATAACAGCCGCCTGCGCCCAATGCGATCCGAGAGTTTGCCGACGAATAAACTGCCAGCCAGTCCGATCAAGGTCCCAGCCCCGATCAACCCGATCCAAAAGTCGGAAATCGGCATCACTTTTTGTGCCGCAGTGATCGCCGTCCCAGAAATTTGAATCGCATAACCGCAAACAAATTGCCCTAAGATGATCGCTAAATAAATTTTGAGATGCACCCAAGAGAGCGGTGCGTGCTTATAAAACCGTTTGTATGGTCTATTCTATTCTTCCAAAAAATCCTCCTGTAGTCTAAGGGTCTAAAAATTGGTATAGGTGATAGTTTAACGCAAATTTCGAAGCCATGCAAAAAAGGCGATGTCACGTCACTGCAGTTAGCGGCGTAAGCATCGTCTTTTTGCGGGTAATTATTTCCAGCCAAGACCTGGCGCAACATCTTCCATAATCACCTTGAGGATGTGGGCGTTATAGTCGACCCCAAGCGTCGATGGCACGGTGATCAACACCGTATCAGCTTCTTGAATCGCGGTATCTTCTTTGAGCTCGTCAATCAACTTATCGGGTTCATCGACATACATTTTCCCAAATATTGTTGGGTTTTGGTGATAAGCCAAGTAACCGACCGCGTCTTGTGGTTGTGAATTCTCGGCGAACAGCTGGCGATCCAAGTCGTTAACGATCGGCATGATCGAACGAGTGACCAAAGTCCGCGGCTCAAAGTCGTGCCCAGCTTTCTTCCAAGCATCTTTAAAGGCGCGCAACTGATTGGCTTGTTGCACATGGAATGGCTCATTGGTTTCATAGTTCACTAGCGTCGACGACATCAAATTCATGCCATGCTCTGCCGCCCAAATCGCTGTCGCTTGCGAACCCGCGCCCCACCACACACGCTGTTGCATCGTTGGTGAGAATGGTTCAAGACGCCGCAACCCTGGGCCTTGTGGGAACATCGGCTGTGGATTTGGTTCAGCGAAGCGCTCACCTTTCAGCAAGTCCAAGAACTTCAAGCCACGCGCCCGGGCGATGTCTTTCATTTCCTCTTCGGTATAATCATAGCCCCAATAGCGCCACCCATCTTTAACTTGTTCCGGAGAACCTCGGCCCACGCCCATTTGAATCCGTGATTGCGCCAAAATGTCGGTGCTCATGACATTTTCAGCCATCATAAATGGATTTTCATAACGCATATCGACTAACCCAGTGCCGATTTCGATTTTGCTGGTTTTCGCCGCAATCGCCGCCATCAGTGGATATGGCGTCCCGATTTGATCTGCAAAATGGTGCACCCGAAACCACGCGCCGTCCACGCCAAGCTTTTCGGCTTCAACCGCCAGTTGGACCGATTCCTCGTAGCTTTGCTTGGCGGTTTTCACCACTGAATGCTCAGGTTGCCAAAAACCGAAACTCAAAAATCCGATTTTCTTTGTCATCATGTCTCCCTCGCTCTCCTCTAAGTATGCTTACATTATGTAAGTGATAGGAATGTTTGTCAAGCCATTCTTTACCGATTGGAGACGAAATGTTGAAAGTGCTTCAAAACAGGCGTGCACACTGATCCACCATCTCCATGTCATGATTGCTTACACAGCTTTCGGATCCTCAATTACATGCCAATCAAGTTTCGAACGTTTTTATACAGCTGGACGATGTCGGTTGATTGATTTGTCGTTCCTGCACGTGTCAGATTATTAAACACTCATTTTTCTTCTTTAACTACGAAATTTCGAATTTTTCAGCATCGATGTTATCTTTCCTATCAAAATTACTTTTATTCACGAAAAATCCGCTTATATTGATCACCATAACCACGAAGGTTTTGAAAGGAGCGGTTTTGATGATCACGAAAGTATTTGCAGATTTAACTTTTGACGAACAACTGGCGCACTTGACGACGGTGGCACACCGGGCACTGACACGCTGGGGCTATCCGGCAAATAGTCACTTGAAGTTGTTGAATTACACCGAAAACGCGACCTTTCTCGTCACCACACCAGAAAAACCAACGATGGTAATGCGTGTGCACCGCCTGGCTTACACCAGCCGAGATTCCATTCATACTGAATTGGAATGGTTGGCCCACTTGCGAGCACACACTAATCTCAAAGTCGAAACGCCGATTCCCACTCCAAGCGGCCAGTTGATTGAAGCCATCGATACACCAGAACTGAGTGAACGTCGCTTCGTCGTCTGTTTCCAATTCGTTCAAGGTGAATCGCCGGTGGACAGTTCCGATGGCAATGCCGATATCGGCGGGGTGATCAAAGTGATTTCTGCTTTCCCAAAAGCGCTCACCTTGCTGGTATTTCGGCTAGCCGCCACTGTGCAACTGCATGTCAGTCGTTATCGCCCGACCAAAATGACCGCCGAAGACCGTCAACTCTATCGCACGATCGGCCAAGTCTGTGCCACCTTACACAAGGCAGCAACACACTGGCAATATCCGGCTGATTTTAAACGCATGACTTGGGATTTTGCCGGGACGATCGGCAAACACAATAACTTCTACGGCGCCGATTATCATGCCCCGGACTGGCTGAATACCAAAGCGTTGGCGACTATTGATGAGGCCGTGGCGTTATGTCATGAGCATTTGCAACATTATGATCGCAACGCCTCGACTTATGGCATGATCCATTCTGATCTACGCGCCGCCAACTTGCTGCAAAACCACGACGAGTTAACCATTTTAGATTTTGACGATTGCGGGATGGGCTATTACATGTACGACATCGCCAGCGTCGTCGCCTTGATGGAACACCGCGGGGACTTGACCGAAGTAGTCCGCGAACTGTTGACCGGCTATGAAACCATTCGTCCGCTGACTGACGCCGACCGCAAAATGGTCTGGACCTTTATCATGCTACGGCGCGTCGGGATGTTGCAAAGTTTGTTGTCACGAATGGGCCATGTGATGGCAGGCGCTGGTGAATCACAAAGTTTGACGCCTGAAGTGCTCGCCTTTTACGCCACTGGTACGGCGGGGTTAGCCAAGCGCTATTGCCGCGAACATCCGTTGAACGAAACTGTGATGTCGACCAAGGAGGTCACCTTATGAAATCTGCTCATGAAATTTACGAAGAAGCGGCTAAACTGTGGAACCCCGACCGGGTCAAAACGATTCACGAACTCGGGGGTGAATTGGTCATTGGCGAGCGCAGTGGCTCGTATTTCAAAGATTTGTCCGGCCATCGCTTCATCAATATGCATTCCAACGGCGGCGTGTTCAACTTAGGCCACCGCAACCCCGAAGTCCGCGCGGCTTTGCAACATGGCGCTGATCTCGTTGACGCCGGGAATCATTATTTCCCCTCTGAATATAAAAATACTTTGAATGAAAAATTGCTCGCGGTGTCCCCTGAATCGATGCGTTACGTCTTCACGCTCAATGGTGGCGGCGAAGCAATCGATGCTGCGATCAAGTTTGCGCGTTTTGCCACGAAAAAACGCCGCATCATCAGCTTAGATATCGCCTTTCACGGGTCGACAGGCTTGGCGATGGCCGCGGGTAACCCGACCATTGCCAACTTTTTCAACATGCCACCAGATCCTGAGTTGAACACGCATATCCCGTACAACGACTTGAACGCCTTGGAAATCGCCTTGCAAGGCAATGACGTCGCCGCCGTGCTAATTGAAACCTTGCCCGCCACCGCCGGGTTTCCGATGCCGATTGACGGCTACCATCAAGCCGTTGAATACCTCGCGCATAAATACGGCGCTTTGTATATTGCCGATGAAGTGCAAACCGGGATGCAGCGCTCCGGCTCGATGTGGGCTTGTGAGCACTTCGGCGCCACGCCTGACATGATCGTCTGCGGCAAAGGCTTGTCCGGCGGCTATTACCCGATGTCCGCGGTGATCATGAATGAGCGCGCGGCGGCCTGGATGCAACAAGACGGCTTTGCTTACACCAGTTCATTCAACGGTACCGAACTAGGCTGCATCGTGGCGGCTAAAGTCTTGGACATTCTCGCCCGGAAAACGACCCTGGACAACCGCGACATGTTGACGGATGTGTTTGCCTCAGGGTTGCGTCGGTTGCAAGCCCGCCATGCCGACTTTTTGGTCGAGATCCGGCAATGCGGGGTGATCATGGGCTTGAAAACGGCGCATCCCCTTGGTGGCCAGGCGTTGATGCAGGCGATGCTCCATCACGGCGTTTGGTGCATGATGGCAGACTTCGACCAATCAGTATTGCAGTTCAAGCCAAATTTGCTAATGACCAAGGCTTGCGCCGAAGATGTGTTGAAACGCTTGGATGCGGCGTTGACTGAAGCAGCCAGCTTGGTCAAAACGGTGGCCGCGGTACACTAAGGAGGGCTTCTGCCATGCAAGAATTTCGTCGCACATTGAAGTATTTCGGCTGTGCCAGCTCGGCGGCCGTGATTGAAATGGGCAGCTTTACGGTGTTGAGCACGTTCACTTCACTGGCATATGCCCCGCGTTACTTGATTGCACTGGTATTGTCGGTGTTGTGGAATTTCACATTGAACCGGCATTTCACCTTTCGCTCCAATGGCAACATTCCTCGCGCGATGCTGAAAGTCGCCGCCTACTACGCCGTGTTTACCCCTTTGTCTGCCTGGTTTGGCGATTGGGCGACAGCTAGTGGGATGAATGACTATTTGGCGACCATCATCAACTTGGCCTGCAATGGGATCACTGAGTTCTTGTATCAGCGGTTCTTTGTGTTTGGCAGTAGTTTGGATGGGGCAACCGCGGTTAAACATTCTTTGGTGAAATAGGAACAGCCCGCTGACTTGCTGAAAATGGCAAGGCGGCGGGCTGTTGGTGACCGAAATTGGTGGCGTCATCGGTTATTACAGTGAATATTCAAAGCGATCCGATAGTCTTTCAACCTGAAAGTGTTCCTGTATATGCAATTCAAGTATGACCGCTTTTCACAAGGCATTCCATGTATTAATGGCGGCAAACTAATATATTGCACCTTAATAACATCTTCCAGCTTGAACTCTTCAAATATCTCTCAGCCAGATATTCCTTGGTGTGGCCAACTTCATCCAAAGCTCATTCATCAGTAACTTGGTCATATTCAATGAGCGCTTGCCGCATGACACCGTCAACTTCATCAATTGTCACCTTGGACGGCAATTGATGGTCTAATACCATCACGATCAAAAAATCACCGATAATCTTCAACATGAGTCGTAATGAGTCAGGGTCGTCTACCAAAACTGTGCAAATGGCTGAAACGCCTGCTTCAATTCTCACTTTCGTCCATTGCCTTACCGGCAGACCTTGCATCATCGCGACAAAACTACGGAGATAAAGATTGATCACACGACTGGACGATCTCGAAAAATCAGCCCGTTGTGCCGAGTGTTCAAAAAGTGCCAACTGTTTCAAAAAGCCCCTGGGTGTATGCCATACATACTTGGATTGAATTTCATTTAGGAGCTCGGTTTCGGATTTAAAGGCGTTGACGACTTCAGCATTGGTGATCGTCAAATCAAATTTTCCAGGTCGCTGCAGTTGACTGTCTTCATCAAAGCCATTTCCTTGTCCTGCTAAGCAGCGCGGCAAGGGCTTAGAAACTTCTTGGGTGGCAACAAGTTGGATTTGATGGTTCAAATCGTTGCCAAAATCAAGGCTATATTGGATCGTTCCTTGTTTTAGCCAGGCAAAATCTGGATATCTGTGCCATCTTCAGCATCTCCTGGAAATGGTTTGCTCTTCACATTTTCATAACTTAACGGTGAGTTCCAAGCCGGACGAAACAGGTATAACGGCTCATCATACCACCCAAAGGCGACTTGAATCAGATGATTCAACTGTGGATACGTGATTGTCGCGGACACTGCCAAGCGTCGCCAGGTTAACGGCTGATGAGCTTCAATCGTCACGTCTAAGATTACGGCTTGGGTCATTCGAGCTCCTTTGCAGCTATTGAAATAAATCAGTGATATTTTTCCTAAACAATCGGTACGTCAATTTGAATCATACATCCCCGTTGTTTTCCTTGAACAGACGCCATTGCTCTGTGTTCGCTTTTGGCGCCAGACTTTTGATGGCCTCAAGATCATGAGTTCGCTGGAGGATCGTCAAGCAAAGGTCTTGAATGTCCAGGTTGTTAAAATGTTGTTCGCAAAATGCCAATGCAGTTTTGAATTCACGAAATGCCACTAACAATTGAGCATGAAAAAGTGTCAAGCTGTCAGCTGGACTCGGCCAACAATCGACAATCGCATTGCGGTTGGTATACTTGATTGCGGCATCTTCAAGAATTGAGATTTGCGCATCACTGAAGGTCGCATGACTGCGCAACAGGAAATCCAACCCCAACGGCCAGCTTAGCAGGTAACTGTTTTCCTGCCAAAATATCCAAAAATCTGGTTGCAGGCCTGACTGGTCGTTAAATTCAATGCAAAAACTTGATCAATCATTTCTTGCGCTTCGTTGATCAGGGTTTCTTCCACATCATCGGGATAATCCGCCAACACTGTAGTCGCCAAAGCAATGATCAAGGTAGGTGCGACCATCTGTGCTGGGACAATTTTGGCATTGAATTTCACCGGACGCACAATCTCACCAAGCAAATATTGCGCATTGTCGAAATCCTGCTCATCGATATTGCCTTGCGACCAGTCCTCCACAAATTCCAATAGCTGTCTGCACTGATTGGCAGAGACGCTTCGTTGGGTAGGTTTTGATTGCTTTACGCTGATTTTTCGACTTAATGCGAGATAACAAGTTTCATCTTGAATGGCCAACTGCACCAACTGCTCAATCAAGCTTTGCTTGGTCACTTTGTTGAGCTTGGTTTTCAATTGCTTGATTTGTGCTTGGGTCAATATTGCCGCTCCTTTTATCTCAATGCCTCTCGACGTGCTTGCAGTTGTCGTTTGATTGCCAATAAATCACGGCCGGTCTTGTCGATACCATACTCAATGGTAGTGAGTTCCTGAGATGTCTGAGCAATGGCAATCATTTGTTTCAGCCAAAATTCCGGCGTAAAGCCATCTTCCAGAGAATACTTCAAGCCTGCAACATATTGTTCAAACACCGCCACACGATAGACGTCTGCTGATTTTAACGCTTCACGATTAATCCACTCAACCATCGCTTGCGACTCATCGACAACGATTGGAACTTCACCATCATCATCGCTATTGCGCATCACCCAATCTGCCAATGCGTGCACACCGATCAGATACTCTGCCGCCTGAACAATGGTGCCGCGTGTCATTAACGCCTGCATTTGGGCTTCCTGTACCGCCGACCAAAGATCAAGTAGTCGCGTTAAGAGATGATAGTCCAAATGCACGCTATCAGCAAAGTAATCAACCATCTCCTGCAAGGTTGCAATCATTTCTGGCGGACTGAGTTGTTCTGCAACAGCTGCTTGGAGTGCGTGTAATTCTATTTCTGCTTCAGGAATTTCTTGACGGATTTGTTTTGAACCTGAAATTTTGCTTGAATACTTGCTTGATCCAAAATCTTGACCTCATTTTTTAGTGATGATTAACGAACTGCAGGCTAATAATTCGTGGTTAAACACCTCTATCAGTTCAAACACAACCTTCAACTGTACAGAACATTCGCTCAAAACTCGATTTTTTTCGCGCAGAAGTGACCTTAATCCTGTTCAAAGTAATAATCGTCAAGAGTATAGCTTTGAACAGGCTGCACATAAAGTTCATACTGCGCAACCAAATCAGCAATTCGCTGGCCATCAACCAATGTCACAGTACGATTTCCTTGGACCGCTTTAGCCTTGGCTTTAGGTGTGAAGTATGTCGTCGTAATGAAAATTCCATACTCAGCATTGAAGCCGTCCATCACGCCTTTAAACTTATCAATTTCAGGCTCCGAAACCGCGGTGTCTGTATAGCGCTTCGCTTGAATAGCCACCCGAATAGTACGGAACTCATTAGATTCAAAATAACCATACCCATCAATACCATGATCACCCGATTGGACAATGCCGCGATTTTTATCGATTGTCACACCCATTTGAGAAACCAGCATTCGAGCAAAGCTTTCAAACTTTGCTGGGGAGAATTGTTTGAGTTGTTGCAATAATTGAATACGCCAATCGGTGATATCATCGTCATCAACAGGATCGACAGTATCATCGCTTGCCACCTCTACTTGCTTCTGTGCTCGGCGTTGCTTTTTATTCTCCCAGTATGCCGTCATCTTAGCCTGCTGCTCTGCTGACGGAAAATGTGTCAGATCTGCCGTCCGACCAAGTTCAGTTAATACTAGACTGGCACCACGATGAACTGGCTCAATGTATTCAATCACTGAAAGTTCGCGAACACTAAAATTAAAATCAAAATTAAACGGTGTGTACTGATTGCCGTTGCGAGACGTAACTTTTTCAAAGACATCTTTATAGCTAAAGCCGCTGTTTTCATCATCAGCAATTAATGTATGCAGTTTTTCTCGTGAGGCAATGCCGCCAATTGATCGTAATGCTTGAACAATCGCCTTGGTAACACTAGTTCTTTTATATCCCATAACTATTCCTTTATCCCCTAGTTAACATGCAAACAAGCAATTAATTTTATTCAACTACCAATTTTCGAAGGCAACTTTCACTTATTTTTGACACCTGACTGCCTCCGATAGCTTAGTTGACGCCTAGTGCTTTGAATATTGCTTCTTGCGCAGTGCAATAGAAATTTAAATTAAACTTTGCCATTAAATCAGGTGGCACTGACTGGCAACAAAATATTTTTAGCCCCACTGTCACTAGCAATTTGGAGCTGATCGGCAAGATCATCCAGTTTGGCCGCGGCCCCACTGATTGTTACCTCACCAAGCACCGCAAAACTATCAATCGTCGGTCGAGCAGTACCAATCGAAACCAACGCAATGTAGCTGGATAAGGCCAACCGACCAGTCATCTCAGTACCATTCAAATTTGCCACATGGATCACAAAATCACGATGCATCGGCGCCAGACGCTGATCGATACTCCCGTAGCTGGATTGCAGTAACCTCATCGCTGTATCCATCGCTTCTCTTGCTTGTGGATTCGAGCCTAAGCCGGTTTCTCAAGGCGACCGTTGCCAGCCATACACTGGCTTTCTAACTTAAATAAGCTTAACCGTTCACGTGCGTCACGCTGAACTGTGTACACAAAACCAGGCTTTTCAGTTCCCACTGGAATTAAGGTCGTTGAAGCTTGTTCAGGAACACCAACAAAAATTTCTTCTTGGGTATCACGATCGATATAAGAGAAATTCACGTCATAGAATTCCATGACACCGATCCGCTTAAGTTGCTCTTTGACCACTTCATAATCGCATTTTCCTCAGCTACGCCGCAATCAACCGCTGATACTCCCCAAGCAACTGTTCTTGTTCCACAAATTGCACTTGTAAATCAACACTACTCATTTCGATCCGCAATTCAGGATCTTGCACCGTTTGTTCGCGCATGCGGCTAACATCCTCTTTGCCAAACTGACTTAACGAAGCCATCACCTGCTGCGGTGACTGAATGGTCAAGAACTCCGGGAGTACAACACATCAATTTAGCTCTATTCTACCAAAGTTTACCGGCCAGAATGAATCTGAAATGGGGATTTAACAAACTGTGTATGAATGCAAAGTAGAAACGCGGTATGATCCTCTGATTTAAAGAGTCACGCCGCGTTTCATAATGTATTGCCATCATTTTATCTTCATTTCACTGTAACCGAAACATCGGTGTCTTTTCATGTGCTGAACAGCGTGTCATGATACACTAATCGGGGCAGAAAAAGTTGAAAACGGTTGGTAAATCTGAACCTTGTGAGGTGGTGCTATGCACTTTTTCCAAACTCTCGAGGAAGGAGGAACCTTTTTGTGAACGTGGAAGCGGCGTTGATCATCATGTTATCCTTTGGGGTCTTGTTACTAGATCTGATTGGGCTGGTGATCAAACTCATCGAACTTGTGAACAAACAAAAAGACCGCCAGTAAGCTCGGGCTGAGTTTGCGGTCTTTGATCAAATAACAATGCCAGCTGTCTTTAACGGTCTGCGGCGTCGTGTTGGTAGCACGGCGTTTTTCAATATCCAAATCATACCATGACACGTCACCAGGTTCAACTCGCGGTTCAATTTTTGGTTTGTATTTCAAATAGCGGCAGATCACTCGGTTTCACATCACGCCAAATACGGTCATCTTTGGGCATCAAGCTTCGGTGAGCGACCGATTTCCATCACAGATTCCGGGACTTTTGCCATCGTATTGCCTCTCGACTTATTTCTTCAGCCAAGCCGCAATCAACCGCTCATACTCCTTCAGCAGTTGCTCCTGCTCGACAAACTGTGCTTGCAGATCAATACTACTCATTTCAATCTTCAACTCTGAATCTCGCACAGTTTGCTCGCGCGTGCGCCCAATATCATCTTTACCAAACTGACTCAACCACGCCATCACCTGCCGCGGCGATTGAATGGCCAAGAACTCCGGCGAATCTGGTAAGGCTTGACGCAAGGTATCGGCCATGCGGATGCCAGTCGCATCTAAGTCACCTAAATAAGTCACCACCAACCCGCGCTGTACTAAAGACGACAGCAACTTCAAATACGCCGGCTGAAAATCATTACCGCCTTGATCAATCAACGGCCAGTCCGGATGCAAATGATGTAACCAAATAAACACGCCGTTATTTTCAATGATTACCGCCCGACGCGACGATAACGGCCAATCCAACATCGAATCCACTTGCCAAGGATTCAACGTCAGCGGACGTGGTAGATCCGTTTGCAATATCCCTGTCGAAACAAAAGCCATGCCGATCAGCTGCGCAGACATTTCATGCACTTCAATGCCTTGAGCCACTAGCCAATCAACGACCCAAGTATAGTAACGGTAATGCGCTGGATCGACTTGTGGATCAGACAGCGCGTGCCCGACTAACCCAGCTTCCACTGCTTGCACAGACCTTGGCGGCAATAATTCACCGCCGCGCATCGCGTCAAACCAGCGGTCTAAGGCTACAGCCTGCGCTGGCAGCTTCCGTCCGGTCGCCTGCACATACGCTTCAGTATAATCACTCATCGGCATCCCCCGCCTCAAAAGACTCAGGTGCATGCCATTGCATCACTTCATGCACTTGATTGGCGTGGAATTTACCATCAGAGCGATCAGGCGCCAACACTTCATAAGCGCGATTGGCCACGCCATCGGCTAAGATTTTAGTTTGCGCACCAGATGGCATGGTGGCGATGAAGTTAAAGCCGAAGCGGTCGATGGTTTGAGCGAATGCTCGCGCGGTTTCTGGATCGAGTTTATCCGCAAATTCATCAAACATCACTAAATGTGGGGCATCAGGTTTGGACGCTTGGCGCAGGCGCATTTTCGGCACGAGCAATAATGGCAACACCATGGCCTGGGCTTTTTCAGCACCAGAGCCGCCGGATTGCACAAAGGCATCGTTGACTAACTCGCGAACATCAGAATGGCGGCGGTAAATATAAATTTTAAACTCAGACCACAAGCGCGTATCCAACAACTCGGCGGCGGCGTCCATGAAGGCATCCGAATCACTAGCCAAGTCTGGATCATTGACTAAGCGGTCGATGCGATTTTGCACCAAAGCGGCTAACGCGGGACGGTCTTTTAACTGCAAGTCGCAAGCTTCATGCACCGCCGCTTCCGTACTGCCAGGCAAAGGTTCCAAGTCGACGGCCAAGCGAATGCCGTGGGGATCGATGCCTTCGGTGAGCATTTGGTTGTATTCAGGGATCAATTGATACTGTTGCGAAATATGAATGGCGGCGGCGTTGAGATACGTTTGCATGGCCAAATTCTGGCCACTTTCACGCTCGGCGACGGCTTGTTGCAAGTCTTCCAAACTGTCTTCAAACAATGTGATCGCCTTCCCCAAGTCAAAAGGCACCACTAACAAGTCTTCGGCTTCGACAGTGCGATCCCCACGCAGTTTCGCAGCAAATTCATGCGCTTCCCGTTGATCAAATAAAGTATCCAGCGGTTGTTCATGTTCGCGACCAGACAGCGTATTACGCAAATCAGAACCCAGTTGACTGAAGGGATGTTCGCGAATTTGTGCGCCGTTGCTGTGGGCAAAGGCCAATGTCGCTAAAATATCAGAGAGTTCAGCGTCTTCTGGGGCAAATTGACGCAATAACGTTAAGTCACGATCTAACCGCGCATCGACTTGGGCAAGGTCTTGGGTATTTTGATCCGCTAAGGCTTGTTGCGACTTCACGATACCTTGGGCTTCCCCGTGTTGGCGGATCAACTTGTTGATGGCCGCGTCGAGATCTTGGATCTGGGCTTTTTGCTTGGCGACTTGTTCCGCTAAGGTCGGGTCTAATTGCAAGGCATTGCGTTCATCCCCCAACACCTCAATTTGCGTTTCGGCCACCGACGGATCAAAGTCAGGATCGATTTCAGCCAGTAATTTATCCAACTGCGCTTGCGCTGCATTCAGTTTGACTTGCGTTAATTCTTGTTGATGCTGGCTGGCTTGCAATTGATGCATCACATCCGCAAGGTCCGTTTGCAAATCTTGCAGTTGTAACAGCAGATCAGGCGCTTCAATGAAGGCTCTCAAATCCGACGCCGTTGCCAAAAGGGCTTGTTGTTTGGCCTGCAATTGCGCCACTTTGGCATTCATCGTCGCGGCGCCTTGTTCGTGAATGCGCTGGTTGTCGCCTTGCAAGGCGGCATTAGTCGACGCATTGCGCCGACCAGTCAACCGATGATCGATGGCGGCCCCCATGTCTTGTTGCATGCCGACCACTAACGCCACATCAGCGCTAGTTTGGGCGATGGTTGCCGCCAAATGTTGATAATCTTTGAGTTGGCGCTGTTTGGTCGTCAAATAACCAGTCAAACCGGCTAACATTTTGGCATTGTCGGTTTCGGCTAACGCTTGGGTCAGTTCGGTGTGATTGGCGGATAAGCCGTGCAGTTGGGCGATCACTGGATCTAGTTGCTTGGTTTGCAAGGCTTTGGCTTTTGCAACCAGCTCGGCTAACTGGCTTTGATGATCAGCCACCACGGCTTCATCGTCAGCTTTTTCCGTCAGTTGATGTTGGTAGGTGGTTAATTGCTCGCGCCAGTCAGCAATTTGCGCATCCAAATAATCGCGCTGTTGTTCCAAGCTGGCTTGCGCGGCCAAGCGTTCTTGCAAATTAGCCAGCGTCTCGTCGGCTTGATCACGCAAGGCTTGATAACCGTCTAACTGTTCCGCCAAGCGGGCCATTTTGGTTTGGGCGGTCGTCACTGCCGTCAGCGCCGCATCGCGGTTCGTCGCTAATTTCGTGTGCTGAGGCAATAAGCCATCAGCGTCGTTCAATCGATTCAAGTTGCCCCAGAATTGCGCCTTTTTAATGTGGGCTAAGCGGTCTAAGCCATTCTGCAATTCGTGTTGCAAAGCCAGCGTTTGATTTAAGTTTTGTTGAGATTTGGCTAGCGGTTCGATGATCCCCACGCGATCGATTGGCTCTTGGGCCATGCGCAAGGCATTGGGGATCGGAGCAAAGCGCGCATTGCCGCCAGTCAAAATCGGCGATGCTAATAAGCGATAGGCATTGGCTAACTTGCCCAGCGCTTCGCCGCTATCAAAGCCGTAAATATCCCGCGCCACGGCTCCGCGGTAGGCTTGCCAAGTATCAAAGACTTGCAGCTCTTCACCAAAGCCGGCATTGGCATCGCAAAAACCAGTTTTATCTAATGCCTGCCCTGCCGCATCAAAGCAGGTCAAATCAGCCACTGATCGCGAGTCCAACACAAACCACCAGGTGGCAGACTTTTTGCCATCGGTTTGCCGATGCGCACCGATGCCTAACACCACTTGGCGCTTGGTCGAAGCCATTACCATATACGTGTAGCCGGTGCGCACTTGATATTGCGATGGCCCCCACCCCAACAACATCGAGTTGAATGTCCGCTTATCGCGGGTGGTATTGCGCGGGTTGGTGCTGTTGGCACTGACGGTATCCGAAGAACGCGCCGGGTTAAAGTTCGGCGTGGCGATCGACCCATCGATCAACACGGGGTAAAAGGCATTGGCCAAAGTGGTTTTCCCCACGGCATTGGCGCCTAACAGCGTGAGGTTGCCCGCTGTCGCTGCTTCGAGATCCAATTGCAAATATTGACCGAAGTTGCGCAAGTGATAACTCACCGGATGCAAATAATCATTCTCCAAAATCATCATCCTCCAAAGTAATGGCAAAACGTTGCGCTAATGGCGTCGCGATCCAACTGCCATGAACGCACTTGGCTAAGCCATTGAGTTGCAATTCTGCTTTGACCTGGGTTTGATTCACATTGGCTTTGGGATAAAGTTGCCGGGCCAATTGCTTGATGCGCGTGCCTAGTAAATCATCTGGCAAGCCGGATTTCAACGACCGTGCCACCGCCAAGGCGATAAAATATTGCCGCGACGATAACTGCCGGCGATCAGCGTCTAATAACGCGGCGTAATCATCCCCGACTTCCAAATAAAAGCGTTGCAGTGGTTGCCACACCGCAGAAATTTGGTCCTTTTGTTGCAACAAGGTGGTCCACAAACTGCCTGCATCTTGATCCATATAACGATGTTTCAATAAATAAGCGCTGACTTGTTGTTGCGCCGACACGGATTCATTGGTAGTTTGTAAACTCGCTTGCATGGCCTGGACTAATAATTGGGCAATGGCGACAAAGTCCACTGCGACATCCCAATATTCATCTACCACAAGACTTGCCGCGGTACTATCGGCGTTCACTGGATTGTCTGGCGTCAGCAGTTGAAAACGTTGCACGAGCATGTCATCGATCATTTTGCCGACTTGCTTGTCTGATAATTCAGGCGTCACCGTTTGGACACTGGCGATTACCGGCCGCGCTTCGATCACGCGGTCGGCTTCCACGCCTTGCGCCGCCGGGGTGTTGATCACGGCTTTTAAGGTTGCCAGCAATACCGTGATTTCGGCGCTAGACAACTGCCCGGGTCCCATCAACCACACCCAATTATCTTGAAACGACTGCGGCATACGACCGAACACTTGATTAAACCAGCCATTGATGCGGCGCTGGCCTTCAGGTTTTTGATAAGCATCGCGGGCAGCCATGGCTCCGGCTTTCATGTCCGAAGTTTTGGTCCCAGTGAACACGCCATGCGTCAGCAATTGTTCGATCACGGCGCGCTCAGCTTTGGTCAACTTTGCCATTTTGACGTCCCCCTTGCCTAAATGTAACGGTAAATGCATGCGGTAATACCACTGCGAAAGCTTCCCCAGCTAAATGCAGTCGCACTGGTTGATTGCCTAATACGGCAGCTTTGACTACCGGCCGGCCAAATGCCGCAAAAGCTGTGGTTTGCGCATATTGCGTCGCTGGATATAAACTGACGATCGCATCGCGGGCCAAAGCGCTTTGACATTCCAAATCATGGTCGATTTGCGCCGTATCCGCAGACGCCATCACTAAATTCGTGAATTCCGCTAACGCTTGTTGTTCTTGCCCGGCGAGATCCACATCCTTGGCTACCTCAGGATTATCTGCCAGCGTCACGACTTTCGGTTCCGCCGCAGTGATCGACCGCGTCACCGGGTCCATACTCCCAGCTTCCAGCATGTCGCTGCGCACAGTGGCGGTTAAGTCAGCCATTTTGTCTGCGCGCTCGTCTTTGGGCAAAGCCTCAACTTCAGCCATTTCCACTTTACCTAAGCGATCCATCGGCAAGTGCACCGGAAACTGTTCGGGTAACTTGATGCGGTGAACTTGCGCCAACAAGTGATCGATGTCTTCGGTCAACGCCTGCAAATCGATAGAATGCCCGCGCACGTGTTCATATTCGCGCGCCAACAATTCCGTCGCCTCCACTAACGTCGTATACAGCAAATAAATCGAATCAAAACTCGTTTGGATCACCGCCGTCGTCGGGTCAAAACTTTGCACCATCACCTTCAACCGCCTCGTGACAAAGGCCTCAGTTTGCCGCCGCTCGATTTCTAGCGCGGCTTGATCGCCGATGGCCACGTTGATGTCCAAGTTACCAGTGGCTTGGCGCGACTCGGCGATCATCGTGGCAAAGAGCGGCTGGCCGTTCAACCACTGCAAACGGCCAGAGGATTTCATCATTTGACTGTAAGCGGGAATCGCGTCGTCGTGGAGCATTTTGCGCAAATGAGTCGCCGCATCCCCGACGCGATCAAAGGCCAAATCAGTTGAGATATCATGTAAGTCCACATCCAGCTTCCGCAACCCATTCATCACGTCGTCATAAGCACTTAAAAGCCGGTTGAAATCTTCATACATCGCCATCGTGTCCGTCGGCAAATCTTGATACGCTTGGAATTTGTCGATCAACGCGACATATTCGCCGATGCGCTTAGTCGAAGCGACCACCGTGTTTTCCGCATCGATCACGCGCTGCATCGCCTTGAGGTATTCGATGCCAGCAGCGTTAATGCGGTAAATAGCGGACTGGATCGTATGAAACTTCCCTGAATTCATCCGCTCACGAACCCGGCGCGTGGAGCTGGTCACCAAACGGGCTTGTTCCACTAACACTTTCATCATGCTACGCAAGGTTTCGTCTGCCACCCGGCTTTCTCCAGGCTCCAAATACTCCCCATTGTATCTGGCGACGAGATAATTCATGGTCATCGGCTCACTAGCGGTACTGCCATCACGATACAGCATGGATAACAACGTCCAGCCGGCCAGCGGGTGGGCTTGGCTTTTGCCTAAATTCATTGCAGTCAAAAGTGAACGTAGCGCTTGCGATAGTCCTTTAGCCATAATCGTCCTCCCAAAATTCACTACCTCCATTATACCGAAGATTGGTGAACGCCGCTTAAAAGTACAGCAACATTCAACCATCGCGAGCATAGGTGGTTGAATTGTTCGTGTCAACATGGCCTATGAAAAGCGTAACGCCAATGAAAATGGAAAATAAATATTTATTCAATTTGGCGGATAAATCAGTTTTAAGCGTTTCTTTATTTCTGGAATCTGTATTAACTTAATAAAAAGGTGTAGTTTTAGATTAATTCAGTCACGAAAATTAAAAAAATCAGTCACTACGGCAAATATGCAGTTAATAAAAGTTTCTAGGAATCAAGAAATGCCGTCAACCCAGCGTTTATGGACGGTTAAAATAAAAATTTAAAATGAGCCGATGATTTTCGGCGAATTAAAAAAGTTCTCTGCTTGCTTAGGCACAGAACTTTAAAAGTTTCGCTTCAAAATAAACCAACAATTTATTCAGCCGATTTCACCCGCAGCGGGAACTTATACACCCGCCACAGCTTGCCATCACGATCTGGCGCCTGCTCCGGATACGGTGCCTTTGCTAACACCACTTCACCGCGATAGACATAAGCATTGTCGCGACTCGACTCAAACAAATAAACGGAAATGCCGTTTCGATCAGATTCGTTTAACGTTTTGTTTTGTCGATAATCCAGGCTTTGATCCCCCACTTGTCCTTCTCCCGTGTAATGGAATAAACCGTCTGCTTCCCAACGATCTTCGTAAGGATTTTGTTCAGGGTCGGCATGATGTCGTGAAAGCAGCACTAAGGCGTTATTAGCGTGAGAGCGACGCATCCCGCCAGATGAGGCCACAACAAACGTATGGATAATCTCATCATGCGTATAAACCCTTCCCGAAACTAAATCCGCGATTTTCAAAGCGGTCGTACGCTTCAGCTTTGGTGCCGACTTTTGCCGCTTATGGTGGGTTGTCTTGCTTGGCGAAACTACAACGGGTTGGGCAACTTGATGCGATTGGCTTGGAAATTCGGCGAATGTCTTTTGCTGCAGCTGATCATCTTCAAAAGTCAAAATACCACGGGGCATGACAATGCTTAACGCCATCTGCCGCTGAGCTCCATCCTCAAATTTCACCGACAATTGTTGATCATCGATTCCAATTACCTGACCACGTCCATATGTTTTGTGAATCACCCATGCGCCAATCACGATCACGGTCTCCTTGTTGATCTGTTTATTTCATTTCTAATATTATATCATTCATATTTTTAGAAACGTTTGATTTGTTAATTGATTTTTTATGAATCCCGATCAGACAGTTTCAAAGTCTCCAACTGCACACAAAGCCCACGAAACAGTCTCCCATTTCGTGGGCTTCAGGCTTTGACGCCAATTATATCCAGTTACGTTCAAACAGTTACCAAACAGCTCCAAGTACGTTTCTGCGTAGCCCTAGGGGATTGGCCTTAGACCACTTTGGTCACTAATCAGCTTTGCACTGCCTTTCGTGCACAGACGTCGACTTGCTTCCCATGTCACCATGAGGAACGCGATCCGGCGTAATCATGGAGTTCCGAAGAACCCTTCAGTACCGGTACTCTGATGCTAGAGATCCAATGCCCACCAACAGTTAAGCTGGGGCCACTGCGGATCAGTCTCACTGGGCCTGCGGGGAACTGCCCCCCGTTGCGAAGAGTTTCAAGCAACGTGCGCTAAGTTGCTATCTCCACCTTGAATTCGAATTTATGATAACGCCTCCAAAAATAAAAGTCAAGTATTTTAAATTAGCACCTTTTAAACAAAATATCCGGTTTTCAGGACAAAAAATTTGGTAGATCGGCAACTTGCTCGCATAATAAAGTCAAGGAGGTGTCACTCATGATCATGCATAGTCGGCGGCGAATCCGAGTACGAGGCGTTGTGGCTGAGGCCTTGACGACTCAGTTTTTGCTACCTAACGATCAAATCAGATCAATTCATGCCGTCGTCATCGGGGCGACGAATTTTGCCCGCGTCGGAAAGCTTGAATCGCTTGACTGGCCCACACAAACCATTTTCGCTGAGTTCAACCAAGAATTTCTGCATTCAGAACTCCCGCTGGGCTATGCGAGGCCGATCACGTTGAATGGTCACTTGGTCAAGAGTCATCTCATTCAACAACCAGCCGACCAGCACTTCGTCCAACAATTACGCCATCAACAACGAAATACGATCGGCCAGAAGTTTGAACATTGGCTCATGCGAGAACGGCACAAACAAGACCTCACTTGGCCCAAAACTGTCGCACACTTACAAGCAAGTATCGAGGCCTATATGGATGCGACGCTCAGCTTAGCCGAATTGAGTCGTCAATTTGAAAAGGTCTATCATGCCTTTGGCCCCTTTCAACAACAACGCGTCCAGGCACTGACTAGTGGCGCACGATCGTTAGCCGCCAAATTTGAACGCAGTATTGATGAGCGCTTATCGATCGCATACTTGCTGATCGATGTACAACGCGTCACCAATTTTCAATACAGCGACGCCCGCGACACCCAAATCACCAGCGAGCCCAACGACTTTGAGCGCCGCGACGAAGCCGGCTATTTACAACACATGTTCAACCAAGTCCAATTGCAAAAAGCTGAGTTCAAACGTTTGGGGCTCCCATTTTACGATCCTGAGCGATTGGCAAGCCAGCGCAGCCGCAATGAACCGGTGTGGGAGCCGAGTTCATTGAAGCTCTATCACTTATAGGAGGAATCTGATGCAAGGCGAAATCAATGGCACCATTTTAGGCGTGGACACCTTGGTGATCGTCGTGGGCACGCATACGCAAGTCCGGCGCGTGATGCAGCTCAACATCACTTCTGAAGATATCGACTGGGCGCAAACGCCAAACGATAACCCGATGCTTGCTTGTGTGCCTTTTGAAGAAGTATTTTACCAAGAGGTCGACATTGGTTCTGAAGTCACAATCACCGGCCCTGTTCAAGTGCGCCATGCGGTACCTGAAAGCCAACAAACTGCATTTCAAGCACAACTGGACCGCCTGAATACCCGCTTGATCGGGACGCTTCGCAACTGGGTCAAACGCTATGGCTACACGAATCAGCGCGCGGCTTTGGAATCGGCGATGAAAGCTTATCTCAACGACCGCATCCCCTTGCCGACTTTGTTTGGCCAAATCCAACAAATCGTCTTCGGTGAGGTCACTAAGCCTCCGCTGAAACTCACCAAGTTGAAAACGGAGATCAATGCCTTGCTGGCCAAGCGCTGGGCCGTCGCCAAACAAAGCTTATTGGTGCTGTGGTTTGATGACATCGAGTTGTTTACCTCGGAAAGTACTGCCACTGATCAACAGTCCGGCCCGTTAACGGTGATCCACTTGGAAAACGGGGGTATCGAGGAATTCTGGGAAAAATGGCTGGCCAAAACTAAGGCAGCCCAAGCCCAATAACAAAAAAGTCGCCTGAGCCAACACCTGGCCCAAGCGACGGTTTACATATTAAATACGTTGGATATAGCGGATCATCGCCTCACTCGGCTGTTGGTTAGCTTCATACACTTTTCGATAAACTGGTGGGATCTTTTTCAAGCGTTGATTCATTTCATCCAGATCAAAGGCATGCAGATCAAATTCGGTGACCCCCAGCCACTGCGAATATTCAGCATATTCATCCCCACGATGCTCAACGAAAGCTTCTTGCAGGCGTTGCAAGCCGCCGTCGCCACCGACATTTTCCACGATCCCCCAGCCGGTCCCGGCGATGACGCGTGGATAGTCGCTGGCTGGCAGGGTATATGAATTACCTCCGCAATGTTTTTCGCTTCCTTTTAAGCCGCTCAATCTATGGATAATGTAATCAAAGCACTTTCTCAATATAGAAGCACTATTCATCTTTCTATCGAACACACGGACACAAAAATCAGGCCTCACCCGAAAAATAAATTCGAGTGAGGCCCGATTTATTCGGTTTCGTGCACGCGCAACGTCTGCGCATTGATGGCCACAATGATGGTACTTAATCCCATCAACACCGCGCCAACTGCCGGGCTCAACACCAATCCGATCCCAGCAAACAGCCCAGTTGCCAGCGGAATCGCGACGATATTGTAGCCCGCCCCAAACCACAAGTTTTGAATCATTTTGCGATCGGTTTGCTGCGCCAAATTCAAAAAGTTCAAAATATCCGCCGGTTCACTGCGGGTCAACACCACATCCGCAGAATCAAGCGCGACATCCGTTCCTGCCCCAATGGCGATACCGATGTCCGCTTGGGCCAAACTCGGCGCATCATTGACCCCGTCGCCGACCATCGCGACAACTTGATGGGCTTGTTGATACTGCTTCACGATGGCAGCTTTATCCGCTGGTTTCAATTCGGCGTGGACATGATCTGAGGCAATTCCAAGTTGTTTGGCCACAGAAAGTGCGACTTGTTGGTTGTCGCCAGTCACCATCACCGGCGTCATGTGGCGTTGTTTGAGCCCGGCGATCAAGGCCTGCGCGCCAAGTTTGATTTGATCTCCTTGGGCGACAAAACCAACCGCTTGTTGATCGGCTAATAAAACGCTGACGGTGTTGCCTTTCGTCGTCCATTTGTGCACCGCGACCTCATCATAAGCAATTTGGTGATCACGCAGGAAACGAACGTTTCGTAAATTGCAAGAACAAGTTAGCCAGTCGTTGAGGACAATCCCAGAACAGGC
>NZ_AZEU01000133.1:23996-42370 GCF_001435035.1 Lacticaseibacillus manihotivorans DSM 13343 = JCM 12514 | reverse complement strand
GTTCGCCTCACGGTGTCGTGCCACGGAGTGGCTAACTTGTTCTTGCAATTTGCGATCCGTAATCTTCCAATCAAAACGAGAAATCGTAAAATTTTCGAATCAGCTGACGAAAGGTCTTTCCAAACCGGTGGCCAAGTTTATTCTGGACATGGTTTATGGAGTTGCTAAAGGTGCTTCACCGATCTTATCTGACATTAGTCGTTCGCTGGGCGAAGAAGTTCCCCTGAGTGCTACCATTAAGCGCCTAAGCCGCAACGCCGCCAGCTTTAATGACTTTATCAAGCTGGATCAGAACTACTTGGACCTAGTTCAATCCCAAGTTGAGGACGATATGTTGGTTATGGTCGACAATTCAGATATTACAAAGCCTTACGGTGAACAATTTGAGGGATTGGCACGTGTCCATGACGGCTCAAAGGGTGGAACTGAAAAAGGCTATCTCACGACCAACATCACAATTGCTTCCCCAAAGACGAAGCACCCCATTCCAATTTATTCACATTTGTTTTCGGCAGAGGAAACTGACTTTGTCAGTGCCAATGTTGAAACTTATAAGGGCTTGAATAGGGTTAAGCGTTTGTTCAATAACAAGCGCTACACGGTTGTGATGGACCGCGGATATGACGCTAACGATATAATCACCTTCTTGAGCACTGAGGAAACCGATTTTATCATGCGTCTCACCGACAAACGTTGGATTAAGAGAAAGGGAAAGGCCTACAAGGTGCCTGAATTGGCCCAGCGCCACAAAGGTAAAATTGCATTTGATAGCCAGATAAAGGGCAAAAACTATCACCTGAAAATAAGTCACCTCAAAGTTACTTTGCCAAGTTTTCCAAAGCAATCATTCTATATGGTGATTGTTTATGGCTACGGCAAGAAGCCGATGAAGCTGCTTACGAACAAGACGATAAGCAGTAAGGCGGCTGTTTTGCAGATTGTGAAAGGGTACATCACCCGTTGGCGCATCGAAGAACTGTTCCGCGTCCAGAAGCAGGAATACGGCTTAGAGAAAGTACGGACGCTTACGCTGAATTCTATTCGGTTAATTCACCGGCTAATTACGTATTTGCTAGGCCACCACGCGATGAGGATTGAAGCCGCGCCCCTATTAAACGAGATAATATATCAGCGGGCACGATGTTTGCGTGAAAATGTTAAATTCCAGTTGTATCGCTATATCCGGGGGTTAACAGCGATACTCAAGGATGATTTGGTCGGAGTTCGACATTACAAACACATCGAGCATCGTCGTAATCCGGGCCAATTACGTTTGGCAATTTAGCAGTTAATCCTAAACGGTTTAAGCGTGCAGAAATGGACGTTCAATTTAGTGTGCGCTCTGAACGCTAGAAACTAGCAAGCGCAATTAATACCAGCTATTTCAAGAGCAACTGCCTGGAACTGCAAGGTGGACATTGTAAAATGGGTAAACTCAAAGACATTTTCATTGACGCAGGCGGCGATTTGCGCTATAGTAGCAATTGGTATTGTTTGCCCCACGATAAGCCCCGGAAACTTAACGTGTCAAACACTCACTGAACAATTTTTGGAGGAAACAAATCGTGCGTACAACATTCATGGCTAAGCCAGGCGAAATTGAACACAAATGGTATGTCGTCGACGCAACGGACATCAGCTTAGGCCGTTTGTCCTCAGTGGTTGCCAGCATCTTGCGTGGCAAATACAAGCCGACCTTTACCCCTAACGTTGACACTGGCGATAACGTCATTGTGATCAACGCTTCCAAGTTGAAGTTAACTGGCAAAAAAGCCTCTGACAAGATCTACTACCGTCACAGCCAACATCCAGGTGGTTTGAAGCATGAAGTCGCTGGCGACTTGCTTGCTAACAACCCTGCTCGTTTGGTTGAATACTCCGTCAAGAAGATGTTGCCAACCAAGAACACTCTTGGCCATCAACAATTCTTGAAGCTTCATGTGTATGCAGGGGAAGATCATTCTCATGCTGCCCAAAAGCCTGAAGTACTCGACATCACGAACTTAATCTAAGGAGGATACAACTGTGGCTCAAGTATCTTACAGCGGCACTGGTCGCCGCAAAAACTCTGTTGCCCGCGTACGCTTAGTACCTGGCACTGGTAAAATCACGATGAACGGCAAAGACGTTCACGACTATTTACCATATGAACACTTGATCTTGGACATGACTCAACCTTTCGGCATGACCGAAACCACTGGTCAATATGATGTCCTTGTTAACGTCAACGGCGGCGGCTACACTGGCCAAGCCGGTGCAACTCGTCACGGTATCGCCCGTGCGTTGCTCACTGTTGACCCAGACTTCCGTGGTGCTTTGAAGCGCGGCGGTATGCTGACTCGTGACCCTCGTATGAAGGAACGTAAGAAGCCAGGTCTTAAGAAAGCCCGAAAGGCTAGTCAATTCTCAAAGCGTTAATCCATTCGATTATCGCTCAAGGAATACCGGTACAACGGCGTTCCTGCGAATTTCTTTTACAAAAGTGGTTGGGCGGATTTCCGCTCAATCACTTTTTTTCTCCTACAAATTGGTCCGATTTTGGGCCGATTTTTTTTTGCTCGTAATTGTTAATCAAATTGGTCGGTGAGTTTTTACGTTGCGTTGGGCGTGTTCATGACAAATGTGATGTCTTTTCTTTGGCTTCTGCCTTGGCACGCGCTTCCGCAATTCGTTTCGCAAACATGTTGTTGGTCGTTAGGTTGACGATATCTGGCGTGTTCACGTAGATACGAGTCGTCGCCACGTCGGAATGCGTAAGAGCAGCGGAAATAGCTTCCATAGTGGCGCCTCCTTCCAATGCTAACGTCGAGTAAGTGTGACGTAGCTTGTGGGGATAGGCATGTTTCAGCGCTGGATGTCGCTTTTGCATGGAGTTGAGACGGTAATTTAAAAAGTCGGCATGTAGCGGCTGGTTCATGTGCCCTCTGTTGTCCGTATAGGTGAAGACAAACTGTTCGCCATCTAGGTTCGTGATGCCTACTGAGGCTAATTGATCAGCTTGATGCTCCTTCCATTTTTTTAGTAATGCGATGATGAAATCCGGCACCTGAATTTTGGTTTGCTTGTGTCCTTTTGTGGGACCAAGTTCCTTATGCTTGTTTAGGGCATTCATGACATAGATATATCCATTCTCTAGGTCAACATAGCGCCAACGCAACCCATAAGATTCGCTTTTACGATCGCCAAGATTCAATGTTAGCACGAAAAGTAGATATTCTTCTTCTGAAAGTTTTCCAGATTCGAGGTCGGTTCTTGCAGCATCAATCCAAGCAATCAATTCATCGGCAGTCAGAGCTTCACCTTCAGCAACACGCTTATCATGAAGCCGCTTTTTCTTTGGTGAATTGACAAAACGCAAAATTTTGGCAATTCGGTTAACTTCGATGAAGTCTGCTGCTTCAGCTACATCAAAAAGTTGACCGACGTAACTTTTGATGGTTCTGATATTAGCGTATTGCTCTCCTAAGATTGCCAATTCTTCCATGACAATCTGGTTATGCTCATTGAGATAGGTCAGTGAGTACTTTCCGAATAGAGGGAGCAAGTGAAGCCGGAAAATGTTCTTGGTTTGGTCAACTGTTGCTTTAGTTGGAATTGTTCGAATACGCCCGCTACCACCAGCTTCATAGAGTGGTAGCCAAAGTGTTTCATAAAAATCCTTGAATGATATCTCTCCTTTGAGTGACATAACGCGATCAGTTCCGGTTTGTGTCACGGTTTCAATTTTTGTTTGTATCTCCCTTTCTAGACGTTGCGCCTCGGCCTTGGTTGGAACGGTCTTGCGAAAGCGTGATTCTCCGTTCGCGAGAATTTCTCGTACGTTTTTTGGGAAAAACACTTCAACGCGGTAGTTACCAGCCTTTGTTTCGTTAATAGTCATATCATTTACCTCCTACAGTCAGTGGCACGACGGTAGAACGTAAGAAAACTACGAGGTCATCATACCATCTACCGATTGAAGTTGCACAGTTGTCGATTTTCGCCTGTGGATAAGTTGTGCATAAGTGCTTAGAATTTTTTGGGATGCTCTGACATCGTGTGCATCCACTTGTCAATTTCGAATCGGTCTAGACGGATAGTTCCACCTATGACAATCTGTGGTAGTCCGAGCTCGATCCAAATAGTTAGTGTGTTGAATGCAATCCCTAAATATTCGCAAGCTTCTTTTTTTGAAAGGTAGCGAACATTTACCAGCATGTCAGCGCGCACCCGCTTGGTCTCCATTAGAATCATTTGATAGATTTCTTCGCGAAGCTTAGTGAGCTGCTCATCCGCTAATACCACTGATAGTATGTTTTGATTTGATACTTCCATGAATTAGTACCTCCTGGTATACGGTCTATTTCTGCGCTTGTAGACCCTCTCATAGGTACAGTCGAAATTTTTGGTGAAAATGGGACAGCCCTGCTGATTTTTTTCAGTAGGGCTTTTTTTTCGTGGCTGATGAGACCGTGTTATTCGGTATGAGGTAGCAAATAATAAATATTTTTGAATTCGATGTCCCATATTCATGTTTTTTTTCGACTGTAATTGGTGAAGGGGGAAAGCACAATTACAGGAGGCAAGATATGAGAACCGAACTAGAGGTTTCAAGGATATTCGTTCAGTTTATTACGAGCGGTGTGCGCCACGCTCGAATCGATTCCTACCGTAAGCGAAATATGCAAGCCAAAGCGATACCGATTTACCCAATGGAACTCCAATTGATGGATCGATTACAACTTCGTCAACCAGCACGGCTGCTTGAGACGATTCCAATCAATCAGATTCCGCATCTCGAAGATTATATTGTGAACGATCGGCTATCAGATGCTATCGCACGATTAAATGACGAGGAAAAATTCGTTATTTATTGTAAGACTGTTGAGACCATGACGGATGCCGAAATTGGAAGCTTATTAGGCCGTAGTCGGTCGGCAATTAGTAAACTGCGGCACCGGTTATATCAAAAACTGCTGAAAGTTTATCAAGACGATGCTAATGGGGGTAACTAATGAAGCAAGCACGTAATCTTGTTCCTACCATTCGGAAGGCTCAGTCAGGTGATCCAATAGCAATGAAAAAGCTGATGAAGGATTTTAAGCCGTTGATTGAGTACAATGCCCGGTATGGGCGAGCTCATATTGATGAAGACGAATCCCAAAGCTTGTACTTATTGGTTTTCATCATGATTCAAGCGTTTGATTTGGACCTTTATTTAAACGGTGGAGGTCATTAGCCGTTAAATATGCAAACTGCCAATACATATATATCTACGATAGTGGCGTGAACTCTTCCCCCGTATTAAACGCCAGCTGGTCCGGTGCCGCGCGAGTAGATATTGTGTAGAGAGGAGGTAGCGATGAGTGACAGCCGGCGTTTTGATCGGCGAAAATTTCATGAGCGTCGAGTATCCCGATTCTCGATAACGGACATGATGCAGCAAGGAATATTTGTTGAAGATAGTCTAGGTCGAGAGTGGATCAACAACGATAACGGTTATTTCACGTTACAGGCATTCCCTGAAGCAAACAAAGTGGTGATCCTGTCACTGAGTGAAATATATCGCAAAGCAAGGATCGTTCTTGATGGAAATCGGCGGATCATTGCAAGACGACGCAAGTCAGATGATCGCCTTGATCGTATTGCATTTGTTCCTAAGTGAGGTGCTGAAGATGTCAGTTAACCTTAATCCCCATCGAAAAATTCCAGAGTGGGAAGCAAAGCTTTGGGTGTTAGAGGCTCGTTACGGCTCAATAGTCAAGGCGCCGGATGATGACGCCGATTACCTCGCTATGCGCAAAGCAGTGGCTAAGATGTTTTCGGCTAATCGTAGTCGTTGATTTCGGCCAACATAGGCTGAAGTTCGCAAGGTGATACCGTATCAAACCTGAGTATTAACGCACGTCACGGGTGCCACCAACTTTACGGAGTTGGTGGTAGTCGTGAGTGCACGACAAATCGTCGTGTACAGCCATGTTCTTTGAAATCTGAATAGCACAAGAACCTAGCCCGCCACGCGCCATACCGTTGCGGTTGCTGCCAAAGGAATAAACCAACGCATAGGCAGTGCTAGAAGCCCAAACGGGAAGCAGTATGGCACATTGCTCGGGGAACTATTGCCTTAGTTGGCTAACACGTTGAAGCGTGTTGGTGCAAGACGTGATGGAACTGCCCCCAGGTCGTCGGCTAACCTGATGCCGTCTACCTTCCTGTGATAGAGGTGAACAGGACGTGTGCGTTGGAAAATAATGGTGTGGTCGTAGGACCGCCGAGAAGATTGGGAGAGCAGGGTTCGATTCCTTGCTACCACATATTGGAGTAAGGTGACGTCACCAATGGTGAATAACAAGGCTGAGTGACGTCACCTTGATTGGATGTCGTGAAGCGATTGCATGATTAGCTGATGGAGGGACATAATGGTCGTTAGTAAGGACAAATTTCGGCGTCAGTTTACGCTAACGCCAACGACTGCCAACGAGATCCAAATGATTTGTCATTCGACCGGTGAGAGTTCATCAGAAATGGTGCGCCGCTTGATCGAGTGTGAAGCGATGTTGATCCAGCGTGGTTTTGTAACTCATGTAGCTGGCCGGAGGCGAAAACATGCGTGAAGCAATGATTCAGCGAATGACAAGATGGACTGTGTTTGGTGTAATTCTTGATGATGCACTGTTTTTCGAGAATATTGTATTGTTTGTTTTTGGGCACACGTCATGGCTGCTGGGAATGCTGGTCGTTGGGATCCTCTTTGTGGGAACCGTAGTATTGGCGACAATTACGATCCTGTTGGACTCGTCAACCAAGGCAGAGAGGATAGACAAGGAGAATCAGTAAAGATGCAGGATGAAAATTTAACAACAGTAGATAGTGCCTTTGAGTTCGACGCGTTAGCTCAAGCGATGATTGGCTCACTTTCCGCAGATAAGACGCGGAATTTTAGTGATCCATATTGGCTGAATGCAGCACACCAGGCTTACACCGCAGTGCTCGCTACTCTGCAAAAGAATCAAGAGGAAGTCTCGCTTGAAGATGTAAACCATGACTTGATTTACTTGCTGCGAGATGATCGACGAGATACGCGTCAACGGATGCTTGCACCGCTAAGTGACGAGACTGCTAAGCAAGCATGTATTCTTGCATCGGGGATTGTCGCATGGCACTTAGCCAAATTGTAATCGTCTAAACAACTTGGTGGAGCGGATTTTTTCATGCGCAATGAAACAGACTCCAGATTGATCGGCGGAAAACGATCGCGCAGAGTCTCACTCCTCAGGATTGTTATCGTCCTAACTATGGCGGTGACGTGTTGTCCATGGTGCGTGGAAGGGTTCGATTCCCTTCGGCAGCATACCAGCAGTGATGCTGGTAGTTTTGTTCTCTGTCAGAGCTTGCCTTAGTTCTGTCTTGGCAATTTCAGTCCCCCTGTTGTTGTCGCTGATCTTGACCGCAAATCAAGGTCAGTCATGTTGCTTCCGGTGACGCTGAGGTTCTCAGCAAGGAGAGGTTCGACTCCTTTTGGCGACGTTTATCACTGAAACTTAGGGTGGTAAAGGTGAAAAAGTTATCCACAAGTCAGCTAATTCATTGTTGCACAAGGGATTGCACGTTCGTGACAAGCTGGTGGGCGTGGCGTATTCTTTAATTGTTAAAGCGGGAGCGAGAAGTGGACGGAGAGGATGACAATGAAGAAAATTGCGGCTACATTCACCATAGTGTTCACAAGTGTTTCGATATTGTCACTTGCCGGTTGTGGATCAAAAGGGCCTAAATCCAGTCAAACTCAGACTCAAGTGACAGCACTCTCAAAGAGTCAAAGGGCAAGCTCTCGTACAACTGACAAAGATAAGGCTAGTTCAAACAAGAAGCACGTTCATGGATCAGATGAATCTAAGACGAGTACTGAGAACGGCAAGCAGGAAAAATCTAAGACTGATGTCAAACATGGATGGGTGATTGGCAGTGGGTCAAACGCTTCGAGTAAGTCTAGGACTAGTAGCGCTACTGGAAAGGCGACTACAACCAAGCGTTCTTCCAGTGCTAAAGGGTCTTCTAACACAGAAACTGCTAGGGCGACCAAGTCGAGTGCTTCTGCAAGCACAGCAGGCAGGGCTAATTCGTATGGCCAGACGACAACGTCAGCACAGAAGCAGGTCATAAGTTCACCGGCGAAGTCCGGGCCTGTTGCTTCGAGTGCGAGTTACACCACCGCGCCGGTTACGAAACCAACGACTAGTTCATCGCCGACGACGACAAACACTAAGCCCGTAACCCCACCGACGGCCGTCCACGCTACGGAGCGGGTTGGCTCTGGTGGCCTGTTTAAGACGTTTGAAGCGGCACGATCCGCAGAGGTTGCGGCGGTAATGGCGAGTGACACGTATGACGCGGGACACGTCTTCTCCGTGTATATGAGCGACGGTTCAATGGAATGGTCATGGGAACCCACCACGCTCGGTGATTAATAAGAAACTTATTTAGTGTACAGATTGCACGACTGTTGGCGACTGGGAATTCTTCTGGTCGTCCTTTTTTGTCTTGGAGGTGAAAGTTATCGCTCAACATAGCAAGATGAAGCAACATCGCCGGAAAGTATGGTTGACTCTAGTCATATGTGTGGCTGGCCTTTGGTTGGCCGCAGGATCAACCGTACAAGAGATAATCGATTCGCATCAAGCGGAGACTACCGCCAAAACGTTTAAGAAAACGATGCATACATCGAATTCAAAGGGTCACAGGTTACCTGAAAATGTCGTCAGTGTGCCTTCAGTCGGTATCTACCAGCCGGTCTATGCAACACCGAGTGGCCTGAACTATGGGGTCTATGGTAGTGGCAATGTAAACAACAATTTCATTATTGCCGGCCATTCCAGCTACGTCTCCGGAGTCTGGTTCAGTAATCTCTTCAAGCTCAGGACATCATCTGGCTATGTTGTTCATGATGGTGCACCATACCGTCCCAGTGACTACAAAGGCGACAAGGGTGCTGGCGGTTTGGTGTATCTCTACACACATGAGGCAAAGTACACCTATCGAGCGGATAAAGCGTATACCGTGAAAGCAACTGACACAACGGTGACCGCTCAAGGAGACGTTGGAGAACCAAGGCAATTACACCTATATACCTGCCCCTATACGAAAGATAAACATCCGACGATTCGTTATGTCGTCCAAGCACAGTTGATCAAAGTTCAGTTAACCAAGTCTGGGGTTCGTGATCACGTTCAGACACAGTTGACAGTCAAGTAAGTTAGGAGGAAATGAATGCGAAGGATTCGAGCTGAACCCCAGGGTTGCTGACTCTCGAAATCGACAACTCACGAGGAGGAATTTTTATGCACAATGTTTTGTGCAAGCGCCCACGTCTAAAAACGTTGGCGCTTATTTTTATGGGTTTGATTGCTTTTGTTGCGACCCTTGGGTTCTCCAACGTGCACACCACACACGCTGCCTCAGTTTGGATCAATTCAGGAGCTGCGGATCTGGCGACATCGTCTAAATGGAAGACTGCTAGTGGGACATCTATTACTGAGGACGGTTGGTGGCGTAAGCGTGATGGGTCGGCGAATGGCACGGTATTATTTTGTGTCCAACTCGGCGCGCCTTTAAACAACAACCTGAACACAGGCTTTGCGGCCACGACAGTAACTGATGCGCAGCATAAGCATATTTCAGAGATCGCATATTACGGATACTATGCGCAAGCGCATACGTATACCAACGAAATGTTTACGCAGTGGGCAATTTGGCAGTATCTGGGCGACACTTACGTTAGCTCTCCACTGACCTCACAGTACAACGCTTGGAAGGCGAACGTGAATGCTAAGGTTGCGGCATACGACAAAGCACCATCGTTTAATAACACGACGGTCAATATTGATGCTGGGACTACCAAGGCATTGAACGACACCAATGGTACGTTGGGCACATACGCTTCAACGGCAACGGCCACACCCGCAGGACTCAAAGCGTCTATCTCTGGAAATACGCTTAATATCACCGCTGCCAATAATGCGGTGGTGTCTGGCGGTGCCATCAAGTTCGCTGATAACATTGCAGCCACATATGAAGGGGCTGCTTTGCTGTATTCACGTCCTGGTTTTCAATCGGTGATCCTGCCAAAGATTGATCCAACGTTTAAGAAGTTCACGGTCAATGTGAACGTGATCCATTACGGGACCGTTAAGTTGACAAAACAAGATGCTGAAACAGGCACAGCACAAAACGGCGCAACCTTTGCCGGTGCCACGTTCAAACTGACAGATACCAAAACTGGTGCCACAGAAACCTTGACCACAGATGCGTCGGGGACTGCGGTGAGTGGCAAGCATGCGATTGGTGACGGCTATAGCATCGTTGAAACCAAAGCACCAGCTGGCTACAAGTTGAATACCACGCCAGTAACCGGAACATTCACGCATGCTAGTGGCGATACGACTTACAGTGCTGCATCGGTGCAGACTGCCGTAACCATTAAGGACAACTATATTTACCATGCTCGCATCAAAGTCAACAAGCAAGACAGTCTCACCGGTACCAATCCGGAGAACGGTAATACGTTTGCTGGGGCAGTCTTCAAATTGACGGATACCACAACGGGAATCTCTGAAACATTGACGACTGACAGTAACGGTATCGCAGTATCCAGTGCCAACTTTGCGGTTGGTGATGCGTATACCTTAGTTGAGACGACTGCACCAAAGGGTTATCAGCTCAATAGTGCTGTCGTTTCTGGAACATTCACTCGGACCAAAGAAGACGGCTATGCCAATACCAATGCACTCACGGTTAAGGACAAGGTGATCCCAGATCAGATCTCGATTCATAAAACTGATGAAACAGGAAAGGATCTTGCGGGCATCAAATTCAAGATTTCTGATACCAAGGCTAACTTGATGGCAGGGAAGTTCTTGAAGTTGGCTGCGGATGGGAAGACTGTCGTTTTTCCTAATCAATCAGGCTATTCAGATAGCTTACAAGACTACGTGGCGACGACGGATGCCAAGGGGATTGCGACTTGGTCTAATATTGTGAAGCCTGCTTCCAAGACAGATCGAACTTACTATTTCGATGAAATCTCGACTGATAAGGATCATCAACTGCTGACGAAGGGTAGTGCAATCTCGGCTGGCGACACTGGCGCGAACAACACCTACGCTGTCGTCAATCAATCCAAAATCAAGCTTCCAAACACGGGCTCGCAAGATGCTGCAAAATTAGCAGTCATTTTGATCGTTGCTGTGCTTGGTGCTTCTGCTGTTGGGGTCTCACTAGTGATCAACAAGAAAAAGGGGAACAACTAAATGAATCAAGTGAAGAAAGTAAAGCATCTACGGTTAGCCTTTACTGTTTGTGGTGTGGCTTTGGCCTTGGGGGCCGGGAGTGCTTTTGTAATCAATGCCACGAACAGCTCAACCGTACATGCTGCGGAAGTGCAACTCGACGCCAACAGTGATTTCGCTCGGCTGGCACCGACGACCGTCAACTACACTGTTCATAAAGGTATGACGCTGCTGGGGAAGACACAAGCCTCAGTGGTTGACGATGGCAACGCTCAGTCGTGGAATAACGATACGACCGACTTTGATCCCGCTAAATATGGGAAGGTCGGCTATACGGCTTATGACATCACCAACACAATTGAGTCCGGCGACATGACCGATGCAGGATTAAAGGCTATTGGCGATGACATTGCTAAGGATCCAACTGGAAATTATTACATTAAGAATGCCCAGACGAAGACAGCTGAACAGTTCATCACTAGCGGGTCCATTACCACCTTTAAAAATCTCGCTGCCAGTGATGACAACAGTGAGCATCATGTGTGGGCGATCATTGAAACCACTCACCCCAAAGGGCTCGTCACTCAGATCTCACAGCCAATCATTGTTGCCCTGCCACTGACGAATACGGCGGGGACAGCATGGCAAACCGAATCCAATGGGTATCCTAAGAACATCGTGCAACAGCTGAAGTTTACGTTGACTAAGCATGGCGATAGCCCTTCTGGGGACGGTAAAACCAGTTACTTGCCGGGGATTCCATTCCAGCTGTACACGGGGAAGCCGGGTTCTGGCAAAGCGACCGGAACTGTCGTTAAGACAGATGCCAACGGTGCGTTGACTGTCAGTGGCTTGGTCCGAGGCGACTACTACTTCGTGGAAGAATCGTCGTCAGACGTTGCGGATATTGATAGTGATAGCGATGCAACCTACCTGTTAGGCGCAGACGCGCGCAACGACAGTGCCAACAAACTAACCTTTAGTATCGGTGAAGACGGTGTGGATCCAAGTACGCTACACGCAGATGTGATGAACTACCATGCGCCAGACATGCAAAAGACTTTGGAAGATGACCACAATTCCTTTACCGAAGGGACACTAGCGGACTTCAAGACCGCGATTCATATTCCAAACGATATCAATGGTGGTACCGGTAGTGAGATTGCTGGTCAATCCTATATCACCGAGCCTTATGGGGTCTTTGAAGGGACTGATACTGCCGATGCAGGGTTGACCTGGGATCGTGCGGAAGCGAACTTCAAAGCGACTATTGATATTAATAGCAATGGCAAAGTCGATGATGGCGACGTGACCTTAAAAGAAGGCACTGACTATACTCTGACTGACCTTGCTGATGGTCGAGGCTACAAGATTCAATTCATTGTCAATGATGGCAAGGTGTCTGATACTGTGGCTAAGTATCAAGGTGGCGATATCAATCTCACCTACTCGGAAGTGATCAACAACGACGCGGTGATCGACTCTGCCTTGTACAACACCTTCGACCTGGGCTATCAGAACCATCCGCTCAATGTCGGCAAGCAGCATACCCGCCACATCAAGCACAAGGTTCCAGTCTACACGTATGGTGCGCGGTTCACGAAGCAGTCTTCGGGTCTCTTTGGGACTGGAATCGCACGCACGCCACTTGAAGGGGCCCAGTTTGTTGTCCAAAATGCGAATGGCAAGTTCTTCAATGGCTTCAAAGACGGTTCTGACGATGATGCGATTGCGGAAGCCCAATGGGTCGATAAGGCCGCTAACGTCACAGCAGGGATTTTGACTTCCGATAAGGATGGGAACTTTGCTATTAAGGGCTTGATTGCCGGCAATTACGTGCTCCAAGAAGTGAAGGCGCCAACTGGTTATGAACTCAATAATCATAGCCAGAAATTCGTCGTTGGCCCGAACACCTACACCAACACGGTCTATGTTGCCAGCGACGATGCCAAGCCGACCTTGCCAAATACAGGGTCCAATGAATTCAAGGCGTTGATTGCCATTAGCATTGTCGTTATTGCTGGGGTCGCGGCGGTTAGTGTCTACGAGGTCAAGAAGCACAAGGTGGCCTAGTATATGCCAAATAGACAACCAAAGACAATATTGGAAACGGCGGCGAAGTCAAAATCGTACCACAATCGCAGACGGCGTCGTAGCGCGCTGATCTTGTTTGTGGCTTGTCTAGTCGTCGTGGTGAGTGCAGTCGGGTACTACGGATACACGCAATTTGAAATTTATCGCCAACAACAGATTGATATCAATAGCCTAGACCATCAAGGCGCAGTGATCGAGCGACAAGCCCAAAAGCAAACGCGCGGGACGACCAGTGCCATCAACTTGCAGGATCAGCAGTTGAAGACCATTGGCGCGGTCATGATTCCAAAAATTGCCTTACGCTTGCCAATATTTTCCAATTCATCTGATGCGGCATTGGAGATCGGTGCGGGTTGGTTGCCGGCTTCATCGCCTTTAGGTGGCGGTGCTGGAACGCATGCGGTTATTGATGGTCATTCGGGCAAGGCCAAGCCTTTGTTTACTTGGATCTCTGATCTGAGAAACGGTGACAAGATTTATCTCAAGGCTGGTAAGAAGATGCTGGAGTATCAAGTCATCAATCGCGTCAAGCAAGGTGACGGCGTGCACGCGCCGACTTATGTCAAAGACCTAACGCCTAAGCCCGGGCAAGACTTGTTGACGTTGATCACTTGTTATCCGTTGCTTCAGAACAAGCAGCGACTACACGTTACGGCCAAGCGAGTCCCTTATGACGGTCAGCAAAAGCAGGTCTCATTTTGGGCTTACTTGATGAATTATCGACTTGAGCTGATTGTGGCGGTAATCTTATTGGCGATTCCGTTGATGGCGTTCATTATCACGAAATGGAGAAAGAAGGGAAACAATGCAACTAAGTAAGCAAAGCGTCGTCTCGGCGCTATTGATTTGTGGCGTCGCGCTGAGTATGGGCTCAAGTGCGACCGTGTTTGCATCGACTGATACTGGTGTCGCAGCGGCTAGTAGCTCAAGCGTTATAAACAGCGATGCTTCTGAAACGGGCAGCGATGAAGCAAACGTGATCACTCAAGATTCTGAATCAAACGCAAATAGTTCAAAAACCGAAGTGGCGACGGCAACCAAAGTGCCATTAACACCGGCTGAGGCAGAACAAGCCGTGAAACAAGTGATCGAGATTCATCAAGTAACCCCGATTGAGGGTGCGGCGGACAAAGAGCTTGCCAGCACGCTTAATGCAGGCGTCGACGGATCGACTTGGAAGGTTTATGATGTGACGCCTCGATTTGATGAATTAGTGAAAGCGCAAAAGGCCGATACCAAAGATACAGATGCCATGGCTCAGATCCAGTTGACGTTAAGTGCCGAAGCCGGCAAAGCTGATGGTTATCAAATTGTAACTAGTGGTGTGACGAAAACTGTCAACGGGGAACCTGGTGTCTTGGACGTTCAAGTTACCGTGCCAGCTCACAGCTACAAGGCGTATACGTTTGTTAACACGTCTGCGCCGAGTCGCGTCGATCAAGCTGCCAGCTTCACCCTGATTTTGCCGGTAGCTGATGACGATGGTTACTTTCCAGAAAAACAGGTGATCGAACCCAAGTCTGGGGTCACGCCCAAGCCGGTGACGACTACCAAGTTACAACAAACCGGCCACACGCTGAATGAAGGAACGACTGCGGCAGGCATGGGTTTGGCAGCGCTAGGGGCTATTGGCGCTGGAGTGGTCGTCAAGAAGCGTAAAGCTGAATAAGGATTAGTGCTGAGCTTGTCGCTTAGCCTGATCCAATGGAGAGAAAGTCGCAATTTTGGACTTTCTCTTTTTTGTTGTCGTCGATACCATCAGGCCACTGATGCGGAGGTTTGACTCCTTCGGACGACATTGGCCAAGAGGTCAAAAAATAGAACGACGAGTTGCCGTTGAACAATCGGTAGCGCGTCAATTAATAGCCAAAAATAGGAGGTAGCTATGGCAGTTAATAAAAGTGATTTGAGTCGGACACGGAAGCTTGCGACGACGGTCTTAAAGCTCAATGGCGTTGATCCGGATCAGTGGTTATATGACCAGTATCAAGCGGTGATTGATGAAAACACTGAAACCATCGTGAAAGCATTAGGACAAGTTGCGAAGAATCCACTTGCCGCAAATCCATTGAATGGAAACGGCGGTGCTGTAGAAGGGAGTCAACAACATGAGTAAGGTCACCACAATTCTGCAATACATTATTACCGCGATTGGGACGATTGCAGGGCTTTACGCAACCGTCAAGCTGGGTATCTATGGCATGGCGCACATGGAGAAGAACCCGCAAAAAGTTGAACAAGCCCGCGATGGTTTGAAAAACGTTGCGATTGGCTTGCTGATCACGATTGCGGCCGCGGCCATCGTATCCTGGCTGAAGGCGGCTTAAAAGGGAGGTGAGTACCGTGCTTTCTGTTAGTTTCCAAGGCGCACGTAAGCTACGTCGAGTACTGAAGTCTAAGTCGCATCGGTACTCGCTTAACGTTGCCCAACGCTTGCTCAATGAGGCCGAACAGTATGCAATCGATCATCAACTCAGTGAGTCTGTTGTGATGATGATTCATGGTGATGATGACGAAAGTGTCTTTGTCGATCAGCTTGAGTTTGGGAAGCACCTTTCCTACATCAATAACTTGATTGCGGTGGTTCAACACACATTGTCGTCGGATCTTTTCGCTGATTATCCGGCCGCTGAAAAGAAAACGTTTCTGGATCGACTTGGTCAACAGCTACAAACCGAAAATAAAGTTCAGCTGGCAACCGATAACGCATCAACAGATCAAGAAGTGCATCCTGAGGAGCCTACGAGTGAGCCGACGCAGCTCGACAATCGCTCAACCCAAAAGCAAGACTCTGGGGAGCATTTTGAAAAAACTGATCCAGCGCTGGCAACGGCTGAGCCGGAAACCTCTAGTGCGCGAGAGATAATCGAGAATTTCATAGACCCAGTTCCCGCGAAAGCACCAGATGGCGTCACGCCAAAGCCACATGAAACCAAGCCACAACGTGTAGCTCGTGAGCGCAACTGGCGACCAAGTGCAGTAGGCATCCGACGGTGTTTCGTGGTAGTGGGTGTATTAGCGGCTTGTTGCATCCTTTTTTTGGTCGGGCGTGGTGCTCTAAGTAGCGTGAATCAACCACTGACGTACTCCGAATTGATTGCCAAGAAGGAATACTTGGCCGCGGCTAAAGCATATCCGAAGAAACGGGCTGCCATTGAGAGTAAGTTGGCGTCTGTTGGTGGTGAAAAGACCTTGAAGAAGTTCGTTGCAACCTATCCATCAGACGAAGGCAAGTTCGATCTGGCCTTCAAGCAGGCCAAGTATTCTCAAGTCGTTGGTCTGTCTACTCAAGCGAAGATGACGATTTTGCGGAAGACGATGCTTGCCATCGCCTATGTGAAAACCAATCAGCTGGATCAAGCAGCTGTGTTGAATGCGGATCTGAATAGTTCCAAGCTCACATTGGCGATTGCACTGGGGTATGTTCACACAGCGCGCTTTGATGAAGCCACGGCGCTCAACAAGACGCTGAACAATAAGTCATTGGAGAAGGTCATCGACACTGGTCGTATTTATCAGCAAGCAATTGAAAAATATCAACGTGACGCCGATGACGAGACGAAGACCGCTACCGAACGTAAGACTGCGGCAGCTAACGTTCAGGCGTTCACGCATCAGTTACAAACATTAGGAGAGTGATATAAATGGAACCTGAACAACAGGCGGATGAAAAGAAGCGCCGCAAGTGGCCGCTAATCGTTTTGTTCTCGGCGGTTGCGCTAGGAGGTGGCGGTTTGTTTGCATACAACATTGCTAACAATCAAAACAATTCTGCCCCGGCAAAAATCCAAGTACCGTTGAAGAAGCACCCGAAAAAGCGGAGCTCGTCTGATTCATTGATCGACTCGGCGACAGGTTCTTCGAAGCAAGCTAAGCAATCGAAATCTGCGGACAATCTAGTGGATTCCCTGCTAGGCGGGGAAGATGAAACGGGTGCTACCGATGAAATTTTGAACGCCATCATCAATCCAGTTGGTGCGGTGACCAAGGCGATTACCTCAGACACTACTAAGGAGTTCGTCGCCTTGGCGGCAAAAGCTTTAGCCGATGATGATGACGGTAAGACCGAAAAGAATGTTGATGAGACGACGTTTGTTGATGCTAACCCTGATGGCGCAGTTTTGACGCTGTTGGATAATGTTTCCGGGAATGCTACTGACGATCAGTCTAACTTAGACACGACACCTGTATTGCCAAGCAATGGGGGAATGACCACAGGCGCAAATACTGGTGGCTCAGATACCAGTGGCAACTCCGGCCAACCGACGCCGGTTAAAGTGGATTATGCACCCGTAATCTTGGCCTTGGGGACAATAAAGTTTCACGCCCATCAAGGCAATATCAAATATCTCACCGGTGTGTCTGCGCGTGATGTTGAAGATGGAAACTTGATCAATGACGTTCATGTCGATGCTTCAGGCGTTGACACGAACACTCCGGGAAATTATTGGGTGAGCTATTCAGTTACGGATAGTTTCGGTCATACGACTACCGCAAAGCGTGAAGTGGTGATCTATAATGACGCGCCAGTGCTTTACGTCACTCACGTCAAGACGTCGATTGAGGTTGGCACGACGTTTAACGCGATGAGTGGCGTTCTGGCACGGGACTTCCAAGACGGCGACCTATCAGGCCGAGTGGCCGTCGGTGGTGGCGTTGATACGTCAAAGCCTGGTATCTATGACTTGACCTATCAGGTTGCAGATGACAACGGCGCGACTGCTACGGCAAAACAAGAGGTCACTGTGTTTGCTGATAAGCCAACCCTAGATATCAGCAAGATTCCGGCCACGGTCAAGATGGGTGAGCCTGTAAAGATTCACGATGTTACGGCAAGCAGCAAGTATGGCGACGTCAGCGTTGACCTGGTTGGTGGCGTTGATTCGAATACGCCAGGGCAATATCAGCTCACCTACACCGTCACCGATAAATTCGGGCAACAAACCACCGCAGACACCACCGTTACCGTGCAAGCTTCAGATACCCCAACGACTAGTGATCCTGCTAAAGAGTCTGCGT
>NZ_AZEU01000133.1:0-23941 GCF_001435035.1 Lacticaseibacillus manihotivorans DSM 13343 = JCM 12514 | reverse complement strand
GATATGCACTTACGACTAAGCAGCGTCCCTATTTAGAGGCGCTGTTTTCATTACAAGAAAGGAAGTTACGTGATGCAAATGCAAAACACGATCTCATTTATGGGTACTGTCGTCTCACAAGCAAAAGTTAGTGATAGTAAGAGTCGTAAGTATGTGCAAATTTATATGCAAAATACGCGGCACTACAACGACGGGAATACGCATACTGATTCTGCCCCAGTGCAATTCTCAGGAGAACTGGCTGAACAGTTCCTTGAAGAAATCAATAGTGGTCATTTGAGTCAAGGGAGTGTTGTCCTGGTCAACGGTTGCTGGTCGTCCAATTCCTACCGAACAGATGACGGTAACGCGCACACCAGCTATCGCATCCAGGCGTTTGATTACTACATCTTAGCGGACAGCGCGGATGGGACTCCTGCGCCACAGCAAGCGCAACAACGTAGTGCAGAACAGCGGCAGGACCAACAGCCGCCATTGCCAGATCCGAGTTTCGGACAGTCTCCTTATGATGATCCTTATCGGTCACGGGGCTAGGAGGTAGCTATGGAGAATTTGATTATTTTGGAATCAGTGATTGGGCCACAGGTCACTGGTACGGACTGTGAGACCGGCGATCATGTGATTGCAGTGGTGACCCGAGAACGCGCGTCTGAATTACAAGCCATGCTTGATTCGGCTGACGAACGACAGCAACAAGCAGTCACAGATGACTTGGATGAAGACTATACGCCAGTGTTGACGCAGTCTGAATTTTTCCGGAAGGAGGTCTAGCTATGGCTCAAAAGAAATATCCCAAGAAGAGTCCAGAGGAGCTGCAAAAGGAAATCAAGGACTTGATGACTAACGCTATTCCACAAATTCGGATGGATTCGATGTCGCCTAAGGATCGTCTTGAATTTCTGAATTTCATGGCCACGCAACACAACTACTCCATCCGCAATACGGCTTTGATTCGCTCACAGTATGAGTCTGCTTTGTATGTGGCCCCTTATAAGACCTGGTCGGATAAAGGGCTGCACGTTAAGCGTGGTGAGCATGGACTCAAGATTTTAGTACCAGTGTCGTACAAACGCTATATGGATGATGAGGCGAAAGCCTTTGTGTCCTACTCTAAACTTAGCGCGGGGACTAAGGCGAAGGTAGCCTCCAAGGATCCAAATGTGCCTACCCAATCAGGGACGTACTTCAGTCTAGGCAGTGTCTTTGATATTACCCAAACCAACGCCCAAGCCGCAGACTACCCTAAGATTTTCCCTAATCGGCCTTTCGAGTTCCCTGACGAGCATCCAGAGGCCGTTGATCGACTGATTGCGGCGTTGCGTGATGAAGCTAGTCAGCTTGGCGCACCGGTAACGAACTCCACAACGACCCGCTTCCCAACGGTCACTGGCAAGCTTGGCGCAGCCAAAGGTGCCGCCATCAGCACACCAGAAGGTCTGCCTGTCGAGATTTTCATGAAGCAAGGGCTGGGAAAGGAAGAGTACGCCGCCACCCTGGTTCATGAGATTGCGCATGTCCGGCTGCATAACGCTGAAAGCAAGGACATTTCAAAGTTTTGGGATACTCACGATGTGCTAGGCGAAACCTATCGAGGCATCAAGGAGCTGCAAGCCGAGATGACTAGCTACGTTGTCTGCAAGTCCATGGGGATCAACACTTTTGAGCGCGCCAAACCGTATATTGCCGGCTGGACAGAACAATTCAAAGCCGTTGATGGCGCGCCTGAGCAACAACAAGCCGCTATCATGAACGACATTCAACGCGGCGCTAACGCCATCATTAATGACGTTTCGGCCTCCATGGAAAAATCTCAGGATCAGGTTCAGAAACAAAGCCAGGGACAAGAGCAAGTTCAGCCGACACAACGGGACAGTAAGCCTATTGCGGTGAAACAGGCTGTTCAAGCGGCGATGGGACGGTGATCCTGATGAAAGCCATCAAGACTGTTACGGCATTATCAGCGGGCACGTTGAATGATCGCGTCAGTGATGCCCTGTATGAGCTTGAATCAGCGGGTATGGATGTTTTGGGGCTGGTCTCAACGGGAGACTTGGTGCATACGGTCGTCATTACTTACGATGACAATCAGTCATGGGACGCGCGTGTAGCCGCGTATGATGGGCGACACAACAAAATCCACAAGGTGATTCAATTAGTATGTGGCTTTATTTTGCTGGTCGCGGCTATCTGGATCGCATCGAATCAGATTGGACGACTGCCAGTAGTCCATCCGTACCCAGTGATCGGGACAATCGCACTACTTGCCGCTGGTATGGTCTTTGTTGATTTGGTTAGCGTTATGCTCAAATTAAGTATTGTGAACCTTGCGCTGTACTTGATTGGTAGCTATGTTGGCGGTGGCCTTCTTCAGCGAGTCATGCCAGGGTTAAATGGCTGGTTGAGCATGATCATTGCCGTTGCCACAGTGACAACACTGCTGTTTGCCATTCAAGAGGGGCTTGTCGACATGCAGAACGCCTTGCGTCGCATCCATCTAAAGAAGACTCAACGGCGTTAGAAGCGATGAATGAGGTATATGTGCGCTAGAAATTCTGGTAGAATGTATTTTGGTGAGGAAAGGCCGGATGGTGGCTAGCTGCTTTCGAAAGAAAGGAGTGATGCCTATGAGCCTTTGTAGTCGTTGCTCTGAAAGGAGCAAGCATGAGCGTATACCAAGCGCTGTCACTGATGATCGCCTTTGGCGCATTGATCGTGGCAATCATGAAAGACAACAAAAAATAACCGTCCAGCTTCCCGGCGATGACGGTTATTGAAAAGTAACTTGATTTAGCTGGCCACCGGAGCAATCCGGCCTTGCTTACACCGGCGGCGCTGAATAAGTGTCGTCGGTGTTTTAGCTACAACCACATTATAACGCACTCACAATCAGTGCGGCAATATCTATTCATGGTTTTGATTTGAAACCGTGCTTGAGCAGTCAGACAGCGCCTTTGTCTGGCTGCTTTTTTCGTGAAATTAATGAAAAGAGGTGATGGGTGCGATGAATACGCCATTCAAACAATGGAAGAAAATTCTTGCCGATCCCAAGGTGATTGCGGCCACTGGTGTGCTCAGCTTCTCAGCCGTGTACGTATTCGCCAACCTAGTGACCCACGTCATCTATTACTTCGGGACGATGGCACATAACCTAATTCAGGCTGGGCCTAAGAAAGTTGGCAATATACAACTGATGCACTTTCCTTGGCAACAGGTGTTCAGCCTGAAAAGTCTGTTTGTTCCGCTGACGAAACCGATGTTATTGCTGATCCCGCTGGCGATTGCGTTGTTGTTTTGGCTATGGAAGGTGCCAATGAAGCTTTATCAGATGCGGATTGCTTACCGAGACATCAATACCGGATCAATGGGGACGGCGCGCTTTGCCGAACCGGAAGAACTGGCGACAGAAAGTGTGGCAATTCCCCTAGATAATAGTTTGTATGAAGGCTACCCAGGGACGCCACAGCTGCATATTCCTCTAGATCAAGCTGAGGCATTGTCCCTGACGATCCCCAAGACCTACACCATGAAGCCGATGCAGGCAGCGATTGGGTTTGATGCAATTACCGTACGCAAGCAGCGTGAAGGCGGTGACCTCGTTGAAAATAAGCGAGATCCCAAGCCGGAACATGGTTATGACCTAATTGATCGTAACAAGACTAATACCGCTGCTGTCGCTGGGACGCAATCAGGGAAGACCCAAGCGTTCACGTACCCGAAACTGGATTTGATCATGCGCGCCACGATCAAAGAGTCGGTGATCGTCACCGACTTGAAGGCGGATATGGTCAAGAACACTAAAGCCGAGTTTGAGCGTCATGGGTGGGACGTGAAGATCCTCAACTTGATCACACCAGAATTTTCGATGGGCTATAACCCTTTGGAGCTGGTCAAGGTTGCTTACTGGAAGCAAGACTACGATGAAGCGCAGCGGCTATGCAATACACTCAGTTACTCAATCTTCCACAATGATCAGAACCATTCGGATCCGATGTGGGAAGAAGCGTCAATTGCTTTGTGTAATGCTTTGATCCTTGCCGTGTGTCGGGTCTGTTATCAGGAAGATACGCCGCAGAGGGTCACGATGTACACCGTTTCCGTCATGCTTAACGAATTGGGAACGAATCCAGACTCGAATGGGACAACAGCGCTAGACGAATTCTTTGGCGGTCTGGCGATCAATGACCCAGCCAAGTTGCAATATGGCACGATCACCTTCTCGCAAGGGATCACGCGTTCTGGGATCTACACCGGCGCCATGGCGAAGCTGAAGAACTTCACCTTGAATTCGATTGCGCGACTGACGTCGCATAGTGACCTGGATATTGCGCAACTGGCGACCGGCGAGAAGCCGATCGCCTTGTTTATTTGCTATCCAGACTATGACGACTCCAACTACATGATTGTCTCCACGTTCCTGTCGCAGATTTCTTACGTGCTGTCGAAGTTGGCCACGATGTCTAAGGACTCGGCCTTGCCACGGCGGGTGTTGAACCTATATGAAGAAGTTTCCAATATTCCAGCCATTTACGGGCTATCACGATCAATGAACGTTGGCTTGCAGCGAGGCATTCTATATGACTTAGTCTTTCAGTCGATCCCGCAACTCCAAGACAAGTACGGCGAACGTGGCGCCGAAGCAATTCTTGATGCTTGTGGGAATAAGCTATGTATCCTCCCTGAAGGCAAGCACGATCCAGAGTATTTTGCCTCACTGCTAGGAAAGAAGACCATTATCGCGCCGTCGCGGCATGGTGATCCGCTGAGCTTGGATAAGTCCTACGGCGAAAGCGAACAGGCGCGAGACTTGATGACCGCTGAGGAACTGCGGCAGATGCGCAAGGGTGAGTGGATCTTGATCCGTGCCAAGCAACGCCAGAACCTTAATGGCGACAATGTCACGGCATGGCCTGTATTTGCGGACTCGACCAAGGGCTACGGCATGCCCTTTGCCTATGAGTACCTTGAAGATCGTTTCAACCACCCGCAGACGTTTGAAGAATTGAATGACAATCAGCGCTCAAGTCACGCTGATCTAGATTTGAGTGAATTGGTCATCAATCGTGAGGAGTTTGGTTTGGATCCAGAAGTGGAAGGCGCGAAGAACCCTAAGAAGCCAACCAAGAAGGAATCAGAACCCAAAGAATTTTATGTCCATACTTCGGAGAACGTGGAACTTAAAGTCACGCAACAGTCTGATGGTACCCGCAACATTGATGTCGTGAAGGCCGCGCCGCATAAGCGAACTATCGTAGACCCGTTTGCAGGCGCTGGGCCTGCGTCAAAAGGAAAGGAGCGTCGCGCTATGAATCCAAATGTTACTAGTGAAATTAAAGAGGATCTTCGATCAATTGAGGAAGCCTTCACGAAAGGGCAGCTTGAGATGTTGCACAATATTGTGGAGCATCACATGCCAATGGATCGGCAAATGATTTTCATGGGCTATGAGACTGTCGGTGAGATGAAGGTCTTTTTGATCAAGAACCGAGACCTGTTACCGGAAGCGTATCGACAACTGAAGCCTCTGTTTCAGATCAAGGAGGAAGAATCGTAGGTGAAAGCTATTGAGTGATTCACAAATTATTGCAGTCCTGAGAGCTTATGCGGATTACTTGCATGTCACTAACTTTGCTTCTGATGGGTTACGATGGATCGGATACATGATTATCTATGGCCTCACCACCGTCGTTAACGCACTTTCCGGCATCTTCGCGAGCATGTACAAGTTGCTGAACTTTTGGGACTATGCGCCGTTGCAAAATTTTCTCAAGACGTATGACCCGGTTATTTGGGCCTTAGCAACGATCGGACTGATCTGGGCGGGCTTGATGATGATGCATAACAAGCGCGTTGATTACCACGAGAAAGGTAACAATTTCTTGGTGGCGTTGTTGCTGTTCTTTGGGCTCACGTTTGTCATGACGCAAGGCACAAAGTTGATCACTGCCGGTGCGGAACAGGCCATGGTGAACACGCCATCGGCAGTCTCTATCTATCAAGGCAATATTACCGACGTCTACATGTTGGATAAGGCTGGTTGGAAGACGAGTGGTGGTAAGGCCAAGCTCCCCAAGACAACTAACCAAATCAAGACTATGGAAGACATCAAATTGCTTAGTATCAACGAGAAGGTCGATACTGGCGGCTGGTTTGGTGGCTCTAAGGCCAGCGACGATGGCACTAAGATTCTTTCCAAACAGTTGTCTATGAACGCCGCTGGCAAGTGGGAGTTACACAACATGCAAGGTGCTTTCAAGCTCGATGATAATTACTACCGGTATTCCTGGCATCCATGGATCCTAGCTGCGAATCTACTATTGTATTTGGTCACGGTTGCGATCGTAATTTTCAAATTGGTCAAAATCATTATGGAAATCAATTTCATTGGACTGCTGGCTCAGGGTGCTGCCCTCACTGACTTCGACTCAGGCAAACGAAATCGTCAAATCATTGCCAAGCTTCGCGATTCATTCGTGGTCGCGTTTCTGCTGTGTGTGATCCTACAATTTTATGCGCAGTTCTTGAGCTTTATCACGCAGGCGGGTGTTGGCGGCGTCGCGCGCGTTTTCGCGATGATCGGCGCCTTCCTGTTCGTGCTTGACGGCCCGAATATCATTCAAGCGGTCTTTGGTATCGACGCTGGGTTGTCTTCGATGGCACAAACCATGACCAACGTGATGTTGCTGGCGCGTGGTGCGGGCAATACGACCCGGTCTGCTTTGAATGCGACTAAGAAGCTCGGCGGTGCGGCCAAGGGACTCGCGGGCAAAGGACTAGTCGCCGGATCAGCGTTGGCTGGTTTTGGTGCTGGCTTGACCAAGAAACCAGAATTACCTGGTGACAAACTGGGCGGTGGCGCGCCGGTGCGCGCGGCGGGTAAGAAGCCAGAACTTGATCCGATGAAGGCTGAAGGACCAGATCAAAAACAAACCAATAATCGTCCGACTACAGCTACTCAGACCAACGACATTCTAACCGCCGCTGCTCAACCAAGTGCTAGTGATAAGGATAAGGATCAGGCGGTGCCAATTTTGGGTGCTGCCGATAATGGCGCTGCTGAAACTGGATTAGGAGCCAGTGGCGTTGCGCTTGGTACTGGGGCAACCACGAATACTGAAGAACCGGCCACTGTTGCGCCTGATTTACCAGCGCAAGCGGATATTGGGGCTGATAGTGCCAAATCACCGAACGAGTATGGTACGACAACCAATCCGACTAGTGATGACGGTACGGCACCACAGCTACAGCAAGGCGATGCCAAGGCCAGCGATGGCTTTGATGGAAGTCAGGATTACTCTACTCCGGATGTTGCGGCACCAGAGCTACCGCAGGCCGCGAAGAACCTAGTTGGTAGCAAGCTTCGACCAGCTCAGGTTGGCCAAATGACCCAGCCTGGCATGAACACTGGATCAGCGCCGGCCCTAGGCTCGTCAGCTGCACGACAAGCACTTGGTTATGGAACCAGTCCTGAACATGCTGTACCGGGTATGAGTAGCGGTGAAGCTATTCCCGTCGGCGTTGCGGAAGCTCCTCAAGGAAGTCAGGCCGCGGTTCTTGGTGCGGCAACGCAACCAAGCTTGGGTGGCACTCAAACACAAGGGGCTCAGCAACGACCACAAATGCTTGGTGGTAACGGGAGCACCGCCGCTAGTTACGGTATCCCACATGTTTCCACGCAATCAATGCCGCGCGCAACGGCTAGCGCGGTTCAAGCTGGACAAACGGCGATTTTGAATGACCAACATGCCGCCTTAGACGCACAACATCAATTTGATACGACGGCTAACCAAACACTTGGCACGGTGATCTCCAATCGACTGACCGATGTCAATATTGGGGCGCATCAGTCCTTGGCTAAGTCGCCGACTGTCACCGCAGTACGGCGGGCATATCGTGTTGGTCAGACCACCGGCCAAAGCTTGCGCCAAGGCAAAAATCTGAAATAGGGGGCGGTTAGATGTATCACAACATTCAATTTTCCAAAAAGATGATGATGAAGGCCCAGTATTCGAAAAACCTCACGATTGCAGACTTCATCGTGATCTTGGTAGCAGCGGGGATCTCTTGGCTGCTATTCACTCGCTTTGTCTCGCCTTTTCTACAAGCGCTGGCGCCGATTGAAACAGCGGCGATCACATATTTGATGTTGTCGCCGTCTAGCGTCTACGACAAAAAGAACTACCAAGTGCTGATGCAGATTGTCCGTAAGTCGCGGCGAACATACCACGCGATTCAACGGCCAATCTATCAATTCCATGAGGAGAAAGAAGGTGTTCGCCATGGCCGGATTTAATGCGCTGGATCGACGCAAGGAACGTGACCAGCGGACTAAGACTGAGGAACGCAAGCAGCGCGGCAAGATTACTGCGATCTTGCCAATCGCTGGTATTAGCAAGCAAGGCTATATCATTCTTAAGAGTGGACTATCCACTTACTATGCGGACGTCATGAAGCCTGAGAAGCATGACTTAGATCGACTGACTCTACAGGAGGCTGATGCGATTGAGAACGGCTCATGGCGGTTTATGCGGCAGTATACGCATTCGGTAAAAGAAATCTTCTTGAACTTTCCAGAAAACAACGATGTACAACAACGGTACTTCCGGCATCTGATCAAGACGACTACTGATCCGTTTCGAGTTGAGCAACTGGAAAAGGAGCTTTACAACCTCCAATATCTTGAGCAGCACTATCGCAAGCTATCCAGTTGGATCATGTTGTTTGGCACGACGCCTAAGCAGCTTGAGGCCAATATTGAAGACGCTAAGGCGAAGGGCGCGGTCTATGGCTTTCAGCCGACAACGATTGCTGAAAAGCAACTGATGTATCGACTGATGAATAATCCGGGGGTGGATACCAGTGAAGAAGAACAATAGCAAGGTGATCGACGATGGGTTCGTCTATCAGATTCAACCAGCAGGCGGGCTAGATACCAAGAACGAATACTTCGTGCGCCTCGGTAGCGTCTTTATGGCTTGTGTGCATGTCTATGAGATCCCCGATACGTTCAGCGATTTTTGGCTCAAAAAGCTAACGGCAGTGCATGGCGCAACAGCGGTAGTGGACTATTACACTAATCTGAAGATTAACTATGCCAAGCAAATTTCAAGCTCGATTTCTGAACTTGAGATCCAACGACACCGCGCCTACTCGACGACAGAAAGCGACCTGATTGATCAAGAATTGTTACCGTTGCGGAAGTTATCCGTGGAGCTCAATAAACAAGGGGAAGTGATCAAGCAAGTCAGCATGCGTATCTACCTTTACGCGGATTCTGTGGATCACCTGAATCGTAAAGTCAACGATGTGATCTCGGATTTAGCGACTGATGGCTACGGGGCGACCGTCTTTTTAGATGAGAACGCGGACGAATACAAGTCGATGTTCTTGCCTATTGTCGAGCAGTCGCGCTTGCCTAGTGGACGCACAGGCTTGCCGCTGAGCGGGCAGGTCATGGGACTGGGCTACGCGCATAACCAAACCTCCCTGAGTGATCCGTATGGCTCGTATTTCGGTTATACGCCAACTGGCGGGACAGTCTATTGGGACATGTTTCGTGTTACCAATACGCGGACGTACTACAACACTTTTCTCTCGGGAGACTTGGGTAGTGGCAAGTCCACTAGCCTCAAAAAAATCCTATGGGAGCGGGCCATTCGCGGTGATTTAGTGCGAGTGTTTGATCGAACGGGTGAGTTTGCGACACTGGTGCGGAAGTTCAAAAGCACGGTGATCAACCTCGATGGGTCTGACGGCATCATCAATATGTTTCAAGTCTACCCAACGCAGTATGACGAGAAGACCTCTGATCCTGACGTTATTGCATCGTATCGTGCCCACATTGGGGGCTTGGCAATTAAGTATCGGTTGTTGGATCGAGATGCCGATGAACGCACGGCCAATGCCTTTTCACAGTTGTGTGATCGTTACTACAAACAACATCACTATCTTGATCCAGACCGGCCACCGGTGACGGCTTTGGCCGCCACAGAGTACCCGACACTTTCAGACGTTGTGGCATTCATTCAAGATGCATCCGCTAAGGATCTTTTTCCTGAGATGACACGCTATTATGAGTCGATTTTGTTGTCACTGGGTCAACTGAAGTCAACCTTCTGGGATCTCTTTGATGGGTACTCAAGCTTTCCAGACCTGAGCGACCTTCAGGTGGTTTCGTATCAGCTGAGTACGATCGACGCGATGCAAGACTCCATCCAAGACTTGCAGATTTACAATGCGATCATCGACTCGTATAACAACTGTATGCGCCTTGGCCACGCCCAAAAGAAAGTCTATGATGCGCGGGAAAAAGACCTGATCGATGTGCAACATTGGTTGATGATCATCGACGAATGTCACACCATCTTGAATACTGACAAGTCCTTCGTCGCAGACTTCTTCGTGAAGTTAATGTCTGAGGATCGCAAGATGTTTGGATCGATCGTCTTAGCCACGCAACGATTGGAACGAATGTTTCCTAGCGGTGCCAATGTCTCTGACAAGGGTATGGTTAAGGCGGTCAATGCGCTAAACCAGCTGTATTCGCTTTGCCAATACAAGGTGCTAATGAAGCACGATGTTTCGACAATCAAGACCAAAGAAGATCCAGGGATCCTCCGGTCACTGTTCGGCAATATGATGACGGAACAGGACTTCGCAAGCCTCCCTGACTTTGGCAAGGGTGAGGCGTACCTGTTGGTTGGCACTGATAAGCTACACATGAATTTCCAAGTTACAGACGAAGAATTGAGGACGTTTGAAGGTGGTGCTTGATGGATTCACATCATGAAAAGCAGACCCTGAAGAACGCCCTTTTAGTTCGCCGATTCATCGCGTGGACTGGTCTGCCAGCAATCATGACCGCAGTGGGGCTACTGCTGGTGACGGTCTTTACAGTTGGCATTTTGTCGATGTTCCTTAGTCAATCGAGCACCGAAAACAGTGACGTTGCCACCAACGGTGAATATGATCCACAACTGATAAAAATTGCCGCAACCGCGATGAATGCGGATCCCAGCGATGATTTTATCAAGAACTTAGAAGCCGTTATCCAAAATGAATCAGGCGGCAATGCGGCTGTTATTCAGCAGGTTCAAGACATGAATTCCGGCGGTAACGAAGCCGCAGGTGTCCTCCAGTACACAGCGGGAACTTTCGCAAACTACGCGCTAGATGGACACACTAATCGGCTCAATGCCTTGGATCAACTGCTTGCCTTTTTCAACAATTCAGATTGGAAGTCGTCGATTGGCTGGACAACGATTTTGGGCGTCAAAAAGATAGAGTGGCTCCATTCTGGGCCACAAGGATCGCGTCGCTTTAAGACGGTGCCAGGCAAAATTGACTTGACCGGCATCGACCAATCGGAGCTGACGGGTCAATATAAACTCAGCACTGCCGGCAACACATATCCCAAAGGTCAATGCACTTGGTTTGCCAAAGCGCGTAGTGGCTGGGCCGGAAACGGCTGGGGTAATGGTTGTCAGTGGGGTACGTCGGCTGCGTCCGCGGGCTTCACCGTGAACCGTACGCCAGCAGCTGGCACGATCGTAGTTTTTGCGGCGGGGCAGATGGTAGGGACGTGGCGAGCTGATCCACAGTACGGTCACGTTGCCTATGTTGAAGCGTACAACCCTAGCGCTGGCACCATCAAAATTTCCCAAGGTGGCACTGGCTTTCCGTCGTCAACTGGGCCGAACTATCAGACCCTTAGCAACGTGTCGTCATACGTGTATATCCATCAAAAATGAGGTGATCAAGTGAATTTTAGAATCGATAATTTAGGCCGGGTCGCGTTAGTCAGCTATGCAGTTATCGTGACCGTCTTGGCGGTTGTAATTGGCGGCTGTTGGTATCGGGTCGCACAACAAACACCACGAGTCGTGACGAAAACGCGCGTGGTGAAGCAGAAAGAGCGGGTCGCACCGAGTGGCAATTCAACGGCAGAATCGGCGGCCAAGGCGGCTCAAAAGGCTGTCGAAGCCGAGCTCTCCTCCTACAAGTCAAGTGAACAGAAGCTCAAGAATACGGCCATTCAGTACGCCAAAATTCTCCAGAACTACTCGCCAAGCGTGACCGCCAAGCGGGCTGCATTGAAGAAGGTGGCGACCCCAGAACAAGTCAATCAACTGGCACCGACTACTGCGACTTCAGGGACTCAGACGAAGGCGACAGCCTATGAGATCGAGTGGAATACCATTACTGCGATGATCCAACCCGGAGCCGGAAAGGATGCGTTGGTGAGTGTCCACATGACATATTCATACTCGTATGATAGCAGTCACGCTCAATACTCAAGCGTACTACTAGCGCGTTTTGATCAAGGACTGGTAAGTCATAGTCAGATGTTCACCGCAGTCACTGATCAGGCCGGTAACGATCAGTAAAGGAAGGAGGCTTACTGGTGGATGTTGAAGAAAAACATGTCCAGATTTTGGACCGCAATAAAGCAGAGCGACGCTTCAAGAAACTGTTTGGTTGGATTCTGGCAGCAATCGGTGTGACGCTGGCCTTGTTCGTTGTCTTCCCCAAAAACATCAATGAGTCGGGGCTTGTCATGGGTAAGTCGTTCGTGATGGGACAGAACACTTTCGTCTACGCCAACGCAAAGCGTTACAGCAATCAAACGTATCGCCTAGGGCTTTATGTCAGCGACAATCAACTTGATCCGCTGGCTACGGTTCGCTCAAAAGTTCGCACCAAAGGTCACGAAAATGGCGAGATCCTATCATCGAGTTTGACTCAAGTGAGTCCCGATTATTATATCGTGACAGTCAGACGAGTACCCAGAAAGCAAGCGCTCCTTTATGTTGTGATCGGAGATAAGAAGACAACAGGAAGCGGCTTGGAGGCAGCCAATAGCCAAGCCTTGTTAGTTCAAAAGGCAAAGGACGCTGGCTCTTACAAGCGGCCAACAACGCATCAGCTTCAGCAGGAATATCTCGCCTACATGGTGCAATATTACTCGCAAAGGATTCGGACGCTTGAGCACAAGGTGACCAAGAGTAAGGCCAACATTATCACGCTCGAGAAGACCTTAGCGAAGCAAAAGCAGTCGTTGGCTCTTCAAACTGGATCTCAGAAGTCTGACACCAAGACTAAGATCGCGCAAACGAAATCTTCTATTAAACAGCATCAAACTACGGTGACGAAAACTCGCAAAGCAATCACTAGTGCCCGGCAGGCACGATCCAATTATGCCGAAAAACTGGATTGAGCCCCTGAAATCATTGGTGCCCAGAATACCGCTTTTAGGGCACAAATCGAGAAATTGGGTGCACAAATCATTGAATATTGGGCACAAAAGGAATTTTTCCTTGTGCCCTAAAGCTTGAATCTTAGGCACTTGGGTCACGAATGTGACCCCTTTGGAAAACCCACCGCACTGCGGTGTAACCCATATTTGGGTTCAGTTTTCCCTTATGCCCATCTACTAAAAGTCCAAAATTCGGCCCCTGTCGATATTTTGGACTTGAAGGGTGAGCGTTGTGATCCGGTCTGTTGGATCATAGCGCTCACCCTTCACTTAGTTTTGGACTTGGTTTTCGGTCTCGAAGTTAGCAACTTCAAGGCCGATTTTTTGAATTGACGCGCTTGTAGAAATCGAACAAAGGAGGTTGATTTAGTTGGTAGTCGATATTCACATCAAGGGAGTGGCAGATGCGGACGCTGCCATCATCAAGCAGTTGGCGGATGTAAAAGGAATGACGCGAAACAAGTATCTAGCGCGACTGATTCATCAGCACGCGCGTGACTATTATGTGGAAGGCGAGCTGAACGATTTGAGTGAGCTTGCGCGGCAGTCGAGTGTTGTGATCCAGCGCAACACAGATGTGATCAACGCAATGTTAGATTCATTGGGAATTGAGAGGGAGTGATGATGTTGCATGAACGCCGAGTCTTATATTTAGATTCACCTGAGTCTGGTGAATATGGCTGGAAGTATATCGATCAGTACATGGTGAGCCATCAGTGCAAGAACCGAGGTGAGGCCGTTGAAGGATTACTTCGCGAGCATCAAGAGATGCAAAACAAGCTGTTGGGAAACCAAGCTTTAGCCCAGCAGGTCGCAGCGGAAATCAAGCAGTTGATCGATCCAATCCGCTTGCGGACGGGGTCAACTGAACGTACCGTCGCGATGTTTCGCGAGTTGTTGAATGGCTTTCTCGTCTTGCACGGCATGGAGGAACAGTTCCCGGTGACTGATGTGCAAAGCAATGCAATCGTGCGCGCCGACGAGAAGATTGCCGACCAAATTAAGGCACAACAAGTCTACCGTAACAGTGACAAGTACAAGCGCATGAAGGGCGGTGAATGATCGTGAGTAGTAGTCCAGGGATTGTTTCAGTCATGCGCTTTGAACGACCCGGCGATGAGCACTTCTCCGGGTATATCAACTACATCAATCGCTCCGATGCGATGCGTGCTAAACACTTCAAGGATTGGAATGCCGTCAACTATGATGGCTACAACCACTACATGGAAAATCCCGAGAAGAGTACCGGAATCTTCACCGCTGGCAAAGACCAACTTGATCTTGATGTACGGAAGCAGTTGCGACAATCGTTTGAAAAGGCCGAACGTGCCGGATCGGTCATGTGGCAGACGGTTGTGAGCTTCGACAACACATTCTTAGCCGAGCATGGTATCTATGATCTGCAAACCCAAGAAGTGGATCAACAGAAACTTCGGACGGCGATTCGCACCGGCATGGGCAGACTACTTGCCAATGAGGGACTCACGGCGTCGGCGCTTTGGTCGGCATCAATCCATCTCAACACGGATAACATTCACGTGCATATCGCAACGGTCGAGCCTGATCCGCAGCGAGAGTTAATGGAATTTGAACGCGATGGCAAGGTAATTCAGGAACGCAAGGGCTACCTGAAGGCAGGAACACTCAGCAAGTTTAAGTCCGCTGTCGCTAATGAACTATTGAATCGCGATCCATCGCTCGCACAGATTTCTAGCTTGATTCGAGACCGCTTGCCAGCTCATCAGCAGCCTTGGCGTGATCTCCCGGATTGGCAGTTGATGAACTACTACAAGCAGATTTATAGCAAGTTACCTGATGATCGGCGGCAGTGGCGCTACAACATGAACGGCATGAAAAATTTGCGCCCGTTACTTGATGGCTTCGCCAGTCAGTACATGCAGCTCTATCACAAGGCCGAGTTAGAAGCGTTCGACTCGCAATTGATGACTGAGGTAAATTTTCGTGAATTTCTCTATGGTAAAGGTCAGCCAGGTAAGGAAGAGAACCGAGCGCAAGACTACTATGACCACAAGTATGGTGAGCTGTTTGCCCGCATGGGGAATTCCGTGCTCAAGGAGATGCTGGCGCAGGATCGGTGGAATCAATACAAGCAAGACGACTCCAAGACAGGTGCTACTGATCTACCAGAACGTTCACCCGCTGATGGCGCGCCGAATCATGGCATCTTGGCTTCGCTCAAGGCAATCAAGAATCTTTTTCGCGGCGACGTGCAGCAACACTTGTTGAATAAGCAAGCGCATGATCGTAGCGCCACTGAGGAAGAAAGCAAGCGTACTAATCAAAATCAAGACTTATATCGTTAAGCGCGGCCTCTAGGGTCGCGCTTTTTTGGAGGTGATCTATGTGTCATGGATGGAAGATTTTAAGCGCGCCAAGTCAGCGTCAATCGTAGATGTTGTGCAGCGTAACGGCATCAACCTTGAACAAGAAAGTACCAGCAATTGGCGGGGAGTTGAACATGACTCCTTTGTAGTTAATGCGAGGGATAACACATTCTACTGGAACTCGCGGCAGCAGCATGGTGATCCAATCGACTTCATGATGAATGTCGTTGGTGTTGAGTCAATGCAAGATGCAGTGAAGCTACTGAATGATCCTAGCTTGTCCCGCGCCGAAATCGGACAACGCAAAACGGAACCTTTCAAATACAATACTCGCAATAGTAAAGACTTCACTCGCGCCAACGCCTACCTGACAATCGCGCGCGGATTGAACCCACAGTTAATTGCGACGTTGCATCAGAAAGGGTTCTTGCAACAAAACCAAAATGGCGACGTGGTGTTCGTCTGGGCCAAGAGCGGTCGAAGAGTTGGTGCCGCTACGCAAGGAACAACGATTGACTATGACGAAAACGGGCGTCGTGGGACAACCAAGCGAATTATGAAGAATTCGGAGCAAGACTTTGGTTTCAATTTTTCGATTGGCAAACCGGATCAACTGTTAGTTTTTGAAGCGCCGATTGACGCGTTGTCGTACCTATCGACTCACCCTGAGACCAACAATTCCATGTTTCTATCAATGGATGGCCTGAAGCCGGCGACGGTTACTAAGGGAATTCAATACATGTATGAACTTACTGGTAATGTACCAAACAGCATTGGCTTTGGCGTTGATAATGATCCCGCTGGGCATACGTTCTTTGATCGGATGATGAAGGATCATCAATACGTAATTCAGGAGACGGGTGAAGTCTTGCCGTACTTCAATTTGATGCCACATGATCGCCAGATTCCTCAAGACCGAGAGGCAGTATTACGCAACGTTGCCACTACTGTAGACGTTGATTGGCGTGATTTGGCAGCCATTGAAAAAGCCGAAACTAACTTCAACAGCAAACGTGAGCTTGGTAACGGCTTTGGATTCCAAGGTGGCTTCATTGATGGCGCAGATAATATTGATCAACCCTATACAGGCACTCAGTACGCCGATCGGGCGACTGAGATTGCAACGCAGATGAAGCTAGTGACGAAGGATCAGACACCGGATTTTGAACTTCTGATTCGTCGCTTACAGCCTGGCATGACCGCAGACGTTCGAGAGCAACTTGCGGGAAAAATTAGTAGCTATGCTCAGCAATTTAAGCAGGGATATGAGCCCGTAACGCACCCAATCAAGGACTGGAACGATGATTTGAAATCCATGCGTATCGAGTCACTGTCGGTGGTGTTAAGCCGTCACGCCTATGCAAAGGATGATCAGCAGATAGTAGTTGATCGTAAGTCAAACAGTGATGGGACAATGCGCTATCAGGCCGTCAACCGGTTCGACCAAACAATCGGATTCTTTGAGGCTGATTCTCCTCAAGAAATGGCTTATCTCATCAAGACCTATGGATACAACGCGGTTGATAAGCAAGACGAACGTGCCATGGGAGCCGAGGCTGAGCCGACTTCACTCAGGAGCAAGGCGCAGCCGCGCCGGCAAAGTTCTCCACCACAACGGGCGTTGGCGAGATGAACGCAGTGGCCTAGGCGGCGGGGTAGACACGAGCAGCGACGTGTGCGGGTGGTTTTTCCCGTGCCGTCGCAATAACGTTGTCTTTACCGAAACCTTGTGACGACGAACAACGTTGCCGTGCCGCGTGGGCGGGCCAGGCGCCCCACGGCACCCGGCCGGAACGGCCGGCCACGCTGAGCCGCCCCGCGCACAATCAATGCTGGAAAAAGCAAAGGAGACGATCGGGGCTGATGCTCCAATCGTCTCCTATTTGCGTTGGTCTAATTGTTGATGATGTGATCCATTTCACGGCGGTTTTCACTAACACAGATAATCGCTAGGATTGCACGGCGTTTAGCGGTAACTGTCTTGAACGATAAGGCGTGGTGTAGATCGGTGGTCACTAGGTGGTAGCCTGAATGCGTGAGTGTTGACCAAGACACGGGGTGTAGAACGTAGTAGCGTTGCTCGTGTTCGTCTTCTTGATACATGAGTGCCATTGGCTCGAAGACCAGCGCACTGACTGCTGGGTTATCCCAATGAAGCGGATAGCAGAAAACAGGTCTATGTGATTGAAGTTCCCTATTGTCGAAGATGTTTTGCTCAATCAACGCCAGCGGGTAGTCATCATCGAAGCGTTCATAACATGCCATATTGATGCCCTCCTTGTTTAGTTGATGAATTGTCGTACTGTCAGTATGTTGGCCTTTAATTGCATTTCTAGTCCTGCAAAAGTATGGGTGTCGTGGTCATAGTAGTGGGATAAATACCAGAGCCCGGCTTGTACTTCATCGCTTCGTTTAAGGGCTAACCAAGTTGGTGCGATATATAAGCCAAAGTCGCTCATAATCTGGTCGGTCATGGCTAGGAACCGTTCGCGTTGACCAAAGACCCGAATTTCCCATGAGTACTGATGTACAGTTAATATCGTTTGGTTCATGTTACCGCCTCCTAAGCTAATAACCCGACACGGTCTTTGGGTGCTGTAAGCCGTTCTTCTAGACTACCAAGTAATATCTGATCGTCGGCGGTTTTGAGCGGGCCACAGCTCTTATTGATTAGTTGCACCGCTTCTAGCGCCCGTGCACGGTTGTAATGCGGTAGCATGTTGGCTAAGTCAATCATGACAGATCGCGTCGGGCTGTACCGGTAGTTTTCAAGTTCCAGCCAGCATTCAGGCTCGGTGTGATGAAAAGCTAAGTTGGCGGCGTAATTCATGTGCGCCAGTTGGGTAATGGTTTGTTCCAAGACGTTAACGTTAGTCGTGCCAAGTAACCGGAATTGGTGGCATTGTACGTATACGCCTAATGCGTCAAACACTTCACGCGTCACTGGAAAGATTGCTTCGATTTCATTCATGATATTGTCTCCTTTGAGTTATCCACAGTGTGTGGAACGTTAAGTTGAAAAAAGTGCCGATTACTTGTAAGCTGAACCATGTAAGATGATGAAGCTGGTTAATGCGAGAACCGCGAGGAACGCTCCAAGCGTGACGCTGACACCAATGAATAGCTCTCCCGGGCTCATTTTTTCGTCTTCTTCAAGTTCACATAAGGCATACAAGTTGTTGAGTAGTCTTTGACTGCAACGATTTACTGCCGTTGGAATCAGCGTTGCCGTTGCCGCGACAACACTGATTTTTTTCATATTGATTTTCAAGTGAATTTCCTCCGTGGCAATACAGATATTGCATCTTGTCGAAACACTGGCTATCTCATAAGCAACACCTCCTTAAAGTGAACGATGATCGGACGAAATTCATTAGTCGCTATGCGGGTGTAGCGGTAGTGCGCCTAGCGATAAGCTCTAAAAGAAGGCAATACTCGCCGCCGTAATTCTTGTATAACCGGGTTGAATAAACCGCTTGCCAGTCGTTGGCGGCGTATGCACTTAGAATGGCTTGAAACTCTAGCTTGGTAAGGTGGCAAACTCGTCTATGTTCCTTGAGTTCTTTCTTGATGGCGGTGTAGTCCTTCGTGGTTACTTCGTTCATGGTGCAGTCCTCCTGTTTATGGCGGCTGGCCCTTCTAAGGAAGGTTTTTGTCGAGCCGTCTTGATGACACATTCGCACCGGCAGCAGGTGAGGTGACAAGGGTAAGCGCAGCGCAAGTCAAAAAGTTTTGTGGAACTGGGCTTGTGGAACAAAAGTTTTTGCGGCCCTTGTCTCCGAACCTAGGGGCACTTGCCGACTTGTCGGTTAGTGCCCCTGGTGCTGGTCTAATGTACGAATCAAGGCTACGAGAACCTTCCTTGGAAGGGGTCTCGGCGCTTGCGCCCGCGGCGGTGCCGCGTGGGTTATGCTGTCGCCTAGCTTGAATGTTGAATATCCGGATACAAGGATCTAGGGCCACTCAATTCGTTGCCCAGCCATTGTCTAAGAAGCGTGCACAACATAACCGCGATGAGCGAGTCGGCTTGGCGAACCATCGCTTCTCAAAACGGCTTGTAGATCGGGCTTTGATCTGGAAGCCGTTGTCCAGCCGGACCCGGCAGCGAAAGAGCAGGGGAAACAGAACCGAATGAATATGCACGAATCTTGCAATAATTAGGTCTGGAAATCGTAATAAAACGTCGAGGAGAAGCAACTCTGACGGGTGGTTGTCCGCTTGACTTGTCTAAGTTGCCTCAGAACTTGCGATAAGAGATAGCGAAGCCGGCATGGATCAGCGTGGGCTTCGCTGATTCATGCCGGCGGTCCGGTGCAGTTGGCTGTTGCTTCGAGTCAGCGTGTGCGGCTGATTTTGCCGTACCGCGATATACTGTAGCCGCGATCGTTTACTTGCTACGACGCACAACGAGGCCTGCAAACCGTGCGGGTGTGGCGCCGGTTCGCGCGGCCGGTACGGCCGCCTACCACTGCCAACTGCACTGGACCGTCGGCTACTTTTTGCAACAAAAAAGTGCTAAGCCCCTTGACGATGTAAGGGCTCAGCACTCGTTGTGTCTACATTATGTCGTGCTTTTGTATTGCAACCAGGCAGGACTAGCGTGTTGGTGCTAATGTGGCAAGAATCTGGGGGTCAATCATCGAGGCCCTTTGCCCCATAATAGCATCAGCCATTCGACTGACCTTGCCATTAACTTCTGCGCCGGCCTTGTCAGGCGCGGTGCCAAGCTCTATATATAGCATTGCTTCCACAAACCATTTGCGATTGCCTTTGTTTAGTGGTGCTAACATTTTATAGTAATTGTTGGTCATTTCAAGGCTGACGGAATCAGCGTAGACTTCTTCAATCGACTTTGACAGAAGCTTCTTGTAATGCTTTTTGGGGACATTGGTTTCTTCATAGCAGTAAGTCATGTCGCTCATGGTTTGGGCCAATTTATCGCATGATTGTTTGATGATTTCATCGTAAGTTGTTTTCATAGCGTCCTCCTAGTAGTTTGCGTGAATAAATTCTTGAACAAGACCGTCGCCGAATTGGACAAGCGCTTTTGCGAGAGGTGTTGGCATTAAGGTGTGATACCAGCCGTCGTCGTTGACGTAGACTGAATGTGCAAAAAAAGATTCCAGTGTAGCCACTAGCTGTTCAAAGGTTGTTCCGGCCGCTGAATAGACTGAGTTTGCACTGTAATCAATGAGGTAGGCCGCGTCTTCATTAACCACTGTGTCGAGATTTGAGATGTCGTATTCTTCGTCGAGGACACTTCGTCCGGTTTCCAGACAAAAGCTACCACCAGCTAATGCCTCTGAAACGAAATTTACACTCCAATACTGACCGTTTTCGTTTGTGGTGACATCAATTATTGGTAAATCGTTGACTTGTTTCACAAGTTCCTGTATTGATATTTTCAAAATTAATTCCTCCTTCAATTTCGACGCTCTCGAGAGCTGATCTGCGACTTTCGACGTCGTAGCCGTAACACCGGCCGACCGGCACACACAAGGGAGTGCCGTAGGGATTTGTTTGCGTTTTTTGCAAAAAAAATACCGCCCCTTGTGTGGGACGGTCGGCCGGTGTAGCCGCAAAGCGGCGTTGGGCGGAGCGCGAAAGACGTAGATCAGTTCTATGATTTGAAACTAGCTTGCTAGTTTCTACCGCTTTGGCTTTTGGCGGAACGCCCCGGAGCTTGGATCCGGAAGGTCTTGAACTAATCATATGCAAGTCCAATCAGGAAAATAATGTTACTGCGTGTGCGTGACGAGCACGAAAGGGCCCTTGGGCCGTGCCGTCACTTTGAGGAGCAGCCTACATTGCCGGTTTTGCAGTGCAGGCTGCGGTCTTACTGAACGTGATCACAGACCTTAAATGATTGGATCGTTGATCGGAGGATTCTTTGTTGGCAGCAATGTGATCACGAAGACAGCGATCCCTGCAATTTCGGATAAGACGCAGGCGATTCCGGTAATCCCACTAAACATGAGAATATCTGCGATGATTCCGAGGACCTGAAGCCCGACGAAAAATCCGCCGTGGATCCCAGCGTCGCGGAACCTTCGCACACTTTGTGCCAACATCGGTAGTATGGTTCCAATGCCAAATACCGCCCAGATCAAAACAAAGCAAATGAGATTCGCGACGTGATGTTCGCCCACGAAAGTTGACGTAGTTTACCCAAAATGAGATGAATGCGGTGAATCCGGTAGCGTCGTAGTATGTTGTGTGTCTTTCGAATTACGGAAATTTGAATACGTTTATATATTGTCTGTTTTGTGCGACCCTAAAACGTGATAAGCTGAGGCCTTATCAAAGGGAAATGTCAATTTGCGTTAGCCAGTCAGATGCTTTGACAAATAGTGATTTGTCAATCATTGAAATGGTGCTTAGCAAATTACTTAACATGTATTTGCTTTTTTTGTTTTCGGGATGAAGCTTTACGTGATAGGCCAGCCTTAGTAAGGATATGTGAAATTCCAAGTAGAGTTGCTCACAGTTTACGGAAAGATTGCTGAGTATATCGATAAACTGTTTCACGTCGGCCAGCTTTCCCTGATTCATTCGATCACCGGCCAGATTAAAAATAACAATTACAAGATTAGTTGTATATTCGGGCAGATGCCAGTCATCGTATACTTTGAGCATATGCGATACAATCTGATCATTTACTTTAGTAGGCAAAGCGTGACAGACATTTCCAAACACAATATATTCAAGCTTGTACCAAGGCCCGTTGTGAAGCAAGTATGGAATAATAAAGTTGAGCTTCTCTGATGAGAATGTAAATGACACGTGTCGAACATCTGAAATAACAACTTCGAGAATTAAATTAATCAGAGTCTTAGGAGCGCTGGTGAGCGGAGAAAATGGAAATTCGGCCCTCATTTGTAGCAAACTCTCAAGATTTAAGCAATCATAAGCATGCTCAATCCGATGAATCAAGGTTTCAAAATATCCTGCCTGTAAATCAACGATTTCTAGAAATTCTTGAGGATCGGTCATCGTCTCACGGAGAATACTCATTAACGTGAAAATGCGAATGTCGCTGTCTTTATGCTCAAAATGAGACACGGTTGAAACGTGTAAATTGCCACTAACCTGCTTTATCTCAAGAAGTCTTCGTTGACGAAGATTTCTGAAGGTGCTTCCAATACAATTGCCTGAATTTTCCAATTCAATATCCCTCCCAAAAAAGAAAAGCATTGCATGCAATCAAAGTGAAAGATTTCACATTTCCTTTTAAATTATAGCACCTCCTGCTAACTTAGATTTCGGGAGGTGAGTGATATGTTGGAAATGGCGATTGGAATGTTCTATCACCTGGCTGGAATCATCATTGTATGTGGCTAGTCTCTTTAGTGTGCCCAAGTTGGAATTAGGTTGTTCATATGAACGATGATGCACTGAGTGTAAGGTGGTGTAGATATGCTGTCATTTCATGGGATAGTCAAGGCTAATATCCGACAATGTATGTTAATCGGGGCATTAGTTTTGGTTACGGTTATGATGTCTATTCCCATCCCGTTGCTTCTTCAGGTTCTACTTGATCATGTGATCCCAAACAAAAATTATCGTTTGTTACTGATTATTTCAATTATTTTTGCTACTTTGGTTTCACTTCAGCTGATTTTTAATTATATTCTCAGCGTTATTTCATCCAAGTGGACTCAGAATATCTCATATAAATTGCGAGGCAGAATATTTAACCGAACAATTTTAAGATTTGAGACTGATGATGAAAATAGATCTGTTGGGAAAATGGCTCAAACCGCAATTGTAAGCGATTGTGATGCTATCGCAGGTCAGTTTCAAAATTTGTTCATTTCTGGGGTCTCATCATTAGTACTAACTATCATATATTTAGTTATTTTAGGATGGTTGAGTCCATACACATTTCTCGCTCTATTGATTGTATTACCGATATTTATACTAGCAAATCTGAGAATGGGGGACATATCCAAACACAGCTATGCTGAAGTTCAAAGTTATAAAGATCGAATACTTTCGTTAATTTCCGAGACTATACAAGCGGGCATAATGATAAATGCTTATAAGGTTCAGGACAAGTATCAAGCAAAATTTGAAAATGATTCCTCTCATCTTAAACAAACGGCAATTAAGCTTAACGTGATTATGACATTCGTCAATAGCCTTTCAGCACTGATAACAACTATGGTTCCATTTGCTATTCTCATTTTTGGCGGGTATCTCGTCATTTCTGGGCGATCCACATTAGGGAGCATAGTTGCAACGTATTCATATACGGCAGCTGTTTTCGGCCCAATAGCAACGCTACTTGTCGCGCGGCACGCTATTCCGGCGGCCAATATTCAAAATAATCCGGCGGAATTTG
>NZ_AZEU01000132.1 GCF_001435035.1 Lacticaseibacillus manihotivorans DSM 13343 = JCM 12514 | reverse complement strand
GTTCGCCTCACGGTGTCGTGCCACGGAGTGGCTAACTTGTTCTTGCAATTTGCGATAAAAAAGCGCTGAGCATAGGGCCAAATCTGGTTGATTTGACCTTGCGCTCAGCACTTTTCAATTGCAAACTTAAACGTTAAAAGCCGTCTTCAGAAGCATTGGAGTTCAATTCCAACAACTTCCCGGTGCGTAAATATAAGATCCATTCACAAATGTTCGTGACATAATCGCCGATGCGTTCCAGATAACTGGACACCAACATGTAATCCATGGCGCCGACAATGGTTTCTGAGTCCTCGCGCATCCGTTCGATACATTCTTCATAAATGCGCTTGGAAAAATCATTGATGCCATGATCTTCAGTGGCGATTTGGCGCGCGCGCACGGAATCTTCTTTGACATAAGCGTCTAAGACTTCAGACACCATTTCTTTAACGGCGTGAGCCATTTGCGCAATTTCCGCTTCGATTTCAGGTACTCGGGTTTCGCCTTTGACCCGAATCGTGGACTTGGCGATCGATACCGCATGATCACCCATGCGTTCAAGATCTGAACTGGCCTTCATCACCGTGACGATCATGCGCAGATCTGTGGTCACCGGTTGTTGTAAGGCGATCATTTCAAAGCTGCGTTTTTCCAAGTCGACCTCACGCTTGTTGATGTGTTGGTCGTCTGCGATCACTTCACGCGCTAAAGCTTTGTCGTGATTGACGAATGCCGAAACTGACTTATAAATGGCCTCGTTGACCATCATCCCCATTTCCGAGAAGCGGACGTGCAAGTCGTTGAGTTCGTCTTCAAATAGTCGCCGCATGATGAAACCTCCTTAAATTGGTTTTTATATACACAAATGCGTGCCTCGAAAAATCGAGCCACGCTTGCAAATTAGCCGAAGCGGCCGGAAATATAGTCTGAAGTTTCTTGCTCATGAGGGTTTAAGAAGATTTTCTTGGTGTCATCAAATTCAACCAAGCGCCCTTGCAAGAAAAAGGCAGTTTTGTCCGAGATCCGCGAAGCCTGATGCATGTTATGCGTTACTAGTATTATGGTATATTGTTCGCGCAATTCCAACAACATATTTTCAATTTGCGTGCTAGAAATCGGATCAAGCGCTGAAGTCGGCTCATCCATCAAAATCACATCCGGTTGCACTGCCAAAACGCGCCCGATCACGACTCGCTGTTGTTGCCCACCAGACAAGGATAATGCCGACACATGGAGCTTGTCTTTAACTTCGTCCCAAATGGCCGCTTGCTTTAAGCTAGTTTCGACGGCCTCATCAAGCACAGCGCGATCTTTGATGCCTTGCAGGCGCAAGCCATACACCACATTATCATAAATGCTGAATGGGAAGGGGTTAGGTTGTTGGAACACCATGCCGACGCGCTTGCGCAGTTGCACCACGTCCATTTGTGAGGAATAGATGTCCTCCCCTTGAAGCCGCATGTCGCCTTCAATTTTCACCCCTGGGATCAAATCGTTCATTCGATTCAAGCACCGCAAGTAAGTGGACTTCCCACAACCACTGGGGCCGATCAAAGCGGTGATCTCATTTTGATTGAAGTCTAAGTTGATGCCGTGCAAGGCCTCAAAGTCGCCATACCATAATTTCACGTCGGCACTGGTGATCACTTTATCTTTAGCCATGTGTTCTCCTTACGTTGTTTGCTTGTTTCGTTCAATCCTGCTTCTCGGCACGAAAATCCGTGGACTCCGACAAAAAGTGTTCCGGCGAGCTGGTCATGGAACGCAATGTCGCTCGTTGGAGCTAATTTTGCAATCGCTTCGCTCATAACCGCAAAATGGATCTCCACCTCGCTGGGCTCTAAGCGGTAAACCGCTTAGAGCCCCACGGCTGATGACCAGCTCGCCTCCACGCTTTTTATCTCCGTCCACAGATTTTCTAAGTCGACGATTCTGTCACGAGCAGTAGAGGCTATTTGAAATTGAGGCGGAAGTTGACCGTCGGAACGTGGTGAGAATCCTGTTAGCGGGTTTCGCTTACAGGATTCCGCAGGTCGAGATCCACTTTGACAACGAGCGCAGCGAATTGCCAAAGTTAGCTCGGCCGAGGACCCTCTCCACGTCTCGACGAGTCAGCTGGAGCCTCGATTTCAAATGCACAACCTGTTACCCGAAGTGCCCAGAGACATAATCGTCGGTGGCTTTGATCTTTGGTCGGGTGAAGATCTTGCGGGTTTCGTCAAATTCAATCGCTTGGCCAGAATAGAAAAAAGCAGTGTAATCACTGATCCGCGCCGCTTGTTGCATGTTGTGGGTCACAATGATGATGGTGTACTTGTCTTTGAGCTGCATCATCGTATCTTCGATCGTGGATGTGGAAATCGGATCAAGTGCTGATGCGGGTTCATCCATCAACAACACATCAGGCTTCATCGCAATCGCGCGGGCGATGCATAAGCGCTGTTGTTGCCCACCGGATAACGCCAAGCCACTTTGGTTCAAGTTGTCTTTGACTTGATCCCAAAGGGCAGCTTGTTTGAGGCTAGTTTCGACCATTTCGTCGAGCACGTCTTTGCGTTTTTCGCCGAAGCGCTTCGGGGCAAACGTGATGTTGTCATAAATCGATTTGGCAAAAGGATTCGGCCGCTGGAACACCATGCCGATGTGCTTGCGCATTTCATACACGTCGATATTTTGAGAGTTGATATCCAACCCGCGATACATGATCTCCCCAGTCACGCGACTGCCTTCGATGTTGTCGTTCATCCGATTCAATGAGCGCAAGAACGTCGACTTCCCAGAACCAGACGCCCCAATCAAAGCCGTGATCTTGTAGCGTTCAAAAGGCAAAGACACCCCATGAACGGCTTCATTGTCGCCATAAAAGACCTTCACGTCATTGGTGGTGATGGCAAATTCATGTTGTTTAGGATCTAAGTCTTTAATGTAGCGATCGTCTAATGAATAGTTTTGCATTTTTCTCCTATCCTGCGGTCATCCGCTTGTACAGGCGATTGCCACCCCAGCGGGCTAACACGTTGAAGGCCAACACGGCGATGATCAACACCGCAGACGCCCCAGCAGACACGGCGGCAGCATCAGGTTGGATCCCTTCAGAATTGATTTTCCAAATGTGCACCGCCAACGTTTCAGCAGGACGGAAAGGATTCAACGGACTGGCGATGTCTAACGGATTCCAATCAGCGAAGTTCAAAGCCGGCGCAGATTGGCCAGCAGTGTAGATCAATGCGGCAGCTTCACCAAACACCCGGCCTGCGCCTAAGATCATCCCAGTTAAAATCCCAGGCAACGCTTCTGGAATCACCACATGAATCACGGTTTCCCAACGTGACAAACCTAAAGCAAGGCCGGCTTCACGCTGCGCAAAACCAACTTGGCGCAAGGAATCTTCAACGTTACGCGTCAACAAAGGCAAGTTGAACATGGTCAGCGCCAAAGCACCGGATAAAATTGAAAAGCCAAAACCGAATTGTAAGACGAACACCAAGAACCCAAACAAGCCGACCACAACCGATGGCAAGGAGCTTAAGATTTCAATGGCGGTGCGAATCACATCTGTCAACCAGTTATCACGCGCATATTCTGCCAAATAGATCCCAGCGCCTAACGCCAGCGGCACGGAAATCAGCATCGACAGCAGTAGCAAGTAAAAGGAGTTGAATAATTGAATCCCGATCCCGCCACCAGCTTCAAAACTTTTCGCTGGGCTAGTCAAGAAATGCCAAGACACATGTGGCAAGCCTTGGAATAAAATGTAGCCAAGTAAGCCTGCCAACAAGAGGACGATGATGCCGGCCACTGCGTACAGCACACCGGTCATGATTTTATCGATCGATTTTGCAGACATCACTTCATCTCCCCTTTCTTCCCGATCCAGCGAATCAACAAGTTAAACGCTAAGGACATCAACAGCAACAGTAAGGCTAAGGACCACAAGGCATTGTTATCAAGCGAGCCCATCACCGTGTTCCCGATGCCTGAAGTCAGCACTGAAGTCAAGGTCGACGCTGGGCTGATCAAGTCTTTCGGCAACAGTGCAGCGTTCCCGATAACCATTTGCACGGCTAGCGCTTCACCAAACGCCCGCGCCATTCCGAAAACGACCCCAGTTAAGATCCCAGGCATCGCCGCGCGCAACACCACGCGAGAAATCGTTTGCCACCGGGTGCCGCCTAACGCCAAGCTGGCTTCGCGATAATGCCGTGGCACAGCTTTCAAGGCATCGACCGTCATACTGGTCACCGTCGGTAAAATCATGACAAACAACACGAAGGTCCCCGCTAAGATCCCAAACCCGGTGCCGCCAAACACGGTGCGGATAATTGGGACGATCACAGACAAGCCGATGAACCCATAAACGACTGATGGAATGCCGACGAGTAATTCGATGACCGGTTGTAAAATCTTTTTGCCGAGATTGGGGGAAATTTCTGTCATGAAAATCGCCGCGCCCACTGCAAATGGTGTTGCTACCACAGCTGACAAGAACGTCACGCCGAAACTCCCGACGATCATTGGCAAAGCGCCAACTTGCGGATTGCCGTGCGCATCTTTGACCGCTGGTTCCCAAGTGCTTTTCGATAAGAAGTCCCATAAATTGATTTTATTGGTGAAAAATGTTGCCAAGCCGCGGCTGGCAACAAAGAAGAAAATCGCCAAAACCACTGCCACGATCAAGCTGATACAAGCTAAGCTGATCAAATGCCCGCGCGCTTCAATTTTAGCTGAGCGGGACTTGTGCGTCATTGCGTCTTTGATCGGATCCATGAGCGCCTCCTAGTTATGCACGACGTTGCCGGCGTGGTCGCGTTGCACTTTCATTGCAGTGACAGGAATATACCCCATTTTCGCCACCAGTTTGGTTTGCATCTTAGGGGATTGGATGTAGGCTAAGAACTTTTTGGTCAAGCCAGTTGGTTGGCCTTTGGTGTACATATGTTCATAGGACCAAATTGGCCAATCATTGGTGGTCACATGTTTGTCCGTTGGCGTCACGCCATCAAGCGATGGGGCGACCACCGTTTTGTCCACATATGAAAAGGCGACATAAGAGACGGCCCCTGGGGTGCTGGCAACGATCGAACGCACCATCCCAGTGGAATCTTGTTCTTGAGCAGCCATCGGTTGACGGCCATTCATCACCCAGCGTTCAAACGTCGCGCGGGTCCCAGAACCTTGTGCGCGGTTGACGACAACGACTGGCAAGTTTTTGCCCCCAACTTGTTTCCAGTTGGTGATCTCACCTGTAAACAGTTGCCGCAATTGGGTGACGGTCAAATTCTTCACGCCGACTTTCTTGTTGACGATTGGGGTGATGCCGACCACTGCCACGCGGTGATCGACCAGTTTTTTGGCTTGAATGCCAGATTTTTCTTCTGCAAAAAGGTCTGAGTTCCCGATTTGAACGGCGCCTTGTTGGATCTGGCTCAACCCAGTCCCAGAGCCGCCACCTTGCACATTGATAAATACGCCGAGGTTATCGGATTGATATTGTTCTGCAGCCGCTTCGACTAAGGGCTGCAAGGCAGATGACCCCACTGCAGTGATCGATTCCCCACTGGAATTTTGGGCCCCGCATGCCGCTAAAAGCGTTAAGCTGATCAAGGCGAGTAAGCCTAGCAATTTTTTCACGTCGTGCCTCCGTCTTTGTTCTCGTCTCTCAGTGTATCAAGCTTGTGTAAATCTTACCTACGACGCATGTAAAAATGTAGTAAATGTATTTTACTTGACAGTATCGGCGCAAAGGTTTTGAATTTGGGCCTCCAGCCGGCTCATCGCGACATAGTGAGGGTCCTCGGCCGAGCTAACTTTGAATATTCGCTTTGCTCATATTCAAAGTGGATCTCGACCTGCGGCTTTCCGTAGGCGGTACCCGCCAACGGAAATCTCACTATGTCACGACGGCCGGCTTCCGGCCCAAATTCAAAACCCTTGCACGTATTGGCTCACGTCAATGATATTCAACAGCAATCACCAGGCATCAGCTGTTGACAGCTCAAATAAAGACGCCACATGGTTCTCTGTCAATTACTATTATATAGTAGAAACACGATTCAACACAATTTTGACGCTTAGCGCGGCAGCGTGACGGTAAAGGTCGTGCCGACGCCAACTTGAGAATGAATGGCGACATCCCCACCAAGTTGTTGCAACATTTCAGCGACAATGGCCAAACCTAAGCCAGTCCCACCATTATGCCGAGAACGGGCTTTATCAACGCGGTAGAAGCGTTCAAAGATCCGTTGTTGATCGGCATCAGCAATCCCGATCCCAGTATCTTGGAAGGTCAACGTCAACTGATTGGGTTGCGTCGTGGCGGTGACATCGACACTACCATGCTCACGGTTGTAAAATACCGCATTATTCAATAAGTTGCGGATGACTTGCGATAACTTCACATCATCACTTTGAATGGTCAACCCGTCTGGGACGTTGATGTTGACATCTAATTGCTTTTCTTTGATCGGCTTGGCCAAACTCTTCACGGCTTGATCTAACAACTGGTTCAAATCAACGGCGGAGTGCTTAGCTGGCGCATCAGATGGCCGACTCAAGGTTAAAATATCCGTGATCAAGCTGGTCAGGCGCGTACTTTCATCATGAATAATGTTCAAGAATTGATCCAAGGTCGCCGGATCATCTTTGGCCCCTGCCAGCAACGTTTCCGCAAAACCGGAAATCGCGGTGACTGGGGTTTTAAGTTCATGCGACACATTGCCGACAAAGTCCAATTGCATCTGCTCAACTTGCCGCAAGTATGTGACGTCATACAAAATCACCAAGACTTGTTCACGATCCGCTTGCGCTTTTAACGCAATGACGTTAGCGTCAACCGACTTTTGCGTCGTCAACATGGTCATTTCTTTATGGTGCGATTTTTGATTGCGGAAGGTATGCTCGATCATTCGTGCCAACCGGTAAGTTTTGACATCATCTAAATAATTATGGACGCCCGGCGCGATCGGGTGGCCCACAAACGCCGACATCGCTTGGTTGGCTAACAACACATTGCGATCGGCATCGATCAACATCACGCCTTGAGGCAAGTGATCGATCAAGCGATCAAAACTGGCTTGGCGCAACACCACTTTGGTACGCAAATGATCGACTGCTTGTTCCAAGCGATTGATTTCAGCGCCCATGTCCATAAACGGCGATCCTGGTGTCAAAATAATCGGATTAACGCTGGCTTCTTTGCGAATATGGGCGATATTTTGGGTCATGGTATCGATATGGCCTTGCCAATAACGCTGACGCTTCAGTTGCAAACCGAGCAAAATCAACATCAACGCCCAATACCCGACCACAAACACCCACAGATCTGTCGGTGAAGAATTGGCGAGGCTGGCTTTTTTCTGCCAAACGCCGACAAAATGATTGTGCTTACCTTCAAAAATAAACAGTTGCTCCGTTTGCCCATTGATGGTCACCACTTGCGGCGTATGGCCGACAATGGTGCGTTTTTGATCGATCAAGTCTTGCATCATTTTTTGGCGTTTGGAAACTGGTTTACCGACTAATGGCGTGATCGCCACATCTTCAGCTTCAGCGACTGCTTGAGTTTGCTTGCCAGTGGCTAAATAAGTTTGATATACCGATTTGAGATGCGTGGTTTGTTGGTGGAATAACAGTTGATCACTGCCGGCAATAATGACGAAAAAGCCTGCTATGGCCAGCAGGCTTGATGTCAGTAATTGGCGCGTCGCTCTATTCATTGGGGACCTCCATTTGATACCCGAAGCCACGCACCGTTTTAATGTAATCTGGATGCTTTGGATCAGCTTCGATTTTATCGCGCAAATGCGACACTTGAATATCGACCATCCGGGTTTCAGCCGGGTATTCAAAGCCCCAAACCCCATTTAACAAGGCGTCACGTGATAAGATTTTCCCAACGCGTTTGGCGAAAAAGGCCAGCAATTCAAATTCTTTTGGTGTTAAGGTCAGCTTTTCACCATCTTTAGTCGCCCGATAATTTTCCGGATCGATACGCAAGCCGCCGACCACGATCAATTCCTGTTCCGCTTTACTACCGTGAGCAGCAGGTTGTGCATCGCTATCTTTGTTGACGCGTCGCTCGATGGCTTTGATCCGCGCCACGATTTCTCGAGGCGAAAATGGCTTGGTCACATAATCATCGGCGCCGAGTTCCAAGCCCACGATTTTATCGGTTTCGGAATCTTTGGCCGTCAAGATCATGATCGGCGTGGTGATGTTGGCGCCGCGAATCTTTTTGGTGACTTCTAAACCATCTAAACCTGGTAACATCAAATCCAAAATAATGAAATCATAATGTTCTTGCAAGGCTAGGGTCAATGCTGAGTCCCCATCGCCTGCAGTGGTCACGTCAAAATGTTCTTTTTCGAGATTATATTGTAACAAGGTCACAATAGCCGGTTCATCATCCACAACCAGGATCTTTTTCATGCTTGTTCCTCCGCAAAAGTGATCATGCCCAACTCGTGTGGGGCCCCTTCGTAAATCGCTGTTTCACATAACTTGATCGCACCATCTAAGCGCATCACCTTCAAGCGGCAATACGTCGGGTGGGCTTGGATCGCCGCATACAACTCAGCGTCATTGTGCACAGGTAATTGGTTACACAGCAATACCACGTCGCCGGCTTCCAATCCCATTTTAGCTGCTGGCGTTTCTGGTTGGATCGCCACTAGCCGCACTCCGGTAATGGTTTGTGACACGTAATTGATCCCGCGCTTGTTGGCTTGGTGATTTGCCAAGCCAACCACGATGCCGACAATGACGGCTACGATCAACCAAATCGTGGTGTAAGTCGGCAAAGCCCATGCCCCAGCAGCGAGTGCCAAGGCGATCACCCCGGCAATCAAGTACTGCCAGATCCATAATTTAATCGCATATTTGGGCAATTGCTTCTTGGTGCGCAACGCCACGCCTAAAATCAACGGCAACCCGATCAACGCAAAATGCGTATTGCCGATCGTTAGCGCTGACCACCAAGGTAATTGTGCAAAGGTGTTCCCTGAAATCGGCAAAATTAAAGGTAACCAGTAAAATTGCCGATGCGCATAAACCGCGATTTTGGCGCCGCGCGGTCCTTGAATCAAAGTCGGCACATCGATCGGCGGGTCAAAGACTTTAAGCAACCCAGCTTCTGCCAACCATAATAATCCGACTAACAGTAACAAGCGCCAAGTCCAAACCGAAGCTGTTCCCTGCGCAAATTGAGTTTGCGGCACATAAATTGCTAATAGTCCTGCGATCGGCAACCACCAAGGGCCAAAGCCGATGCCAGACAATAGTAACATCACCACCGTTAACCCGCTTAACATCAGCAACACTGCCGGTGGTAACAAGACCCCACCCAGCACGCTGAGTCCGGAAATGATCACAGCAACGCTGACGCCACCGATGATCCCAGCCCAAAGCCCAGTCGCATGACGATCAATCGCCGTTAAAAAGACTTTGCGTTCATGCCGCAAACGCAGCCAGTGCCAAAACACTGCCACGAGAAAGCCCACCCAAGTGATCGGGCCTAACAAGGTCAAAAACAATCGCACGCGGTTCACCTTCCTATTCGTCTTTAGTATATCATGTAACGACGAGAAGCCGAACGATACAAACCCTTCACAGTGAAATGCAAACGGATACATTCTCGCTTTTGGCGTAAATGTTCTGTAAATCTGATGAATTCATCATTCCCAGCCGTCTTCTTCATCCACATGAACTGGTAGATCTTGGATGAATGAACGGGCTGAAATTCGATTGCCTTCATCCTGATCGATCCTGCGCTCGACTAGCTTCAGAAATGCTTGCTCGAATAAGCGATCAATTTCGTCCTGCGTTTTTTTTGATTGCACATGATTAATCCTTTCATATTTCCGTGACCACACAAAAACCGCCGTGACCAAGGCCCGACGGTTTAATTGTACGTTAGATTTTAAGGAAGCGACGCATGGATACCACAGAACCTAAGGCCCCGATGATGATCCCGATCGCAGCTAACGCCACATCCAGCCAGAATAAGAATGGCATGGTTGGGAATAAGGAGTACCCGTTAGCTGCGGTCGTCAAGCCAGCATTGGCATAAACCAAACTGTAGCCGATATCGACCACTAACATTGGGATCAAGGACCCCAGTAATCCGGTCCAAGCCCCTTCAAGCAAAAATGGCCAGCGAATGTAACTGTTCGTCGCACCAACTAAGCGCATGACCCCAATTTCATCAGCACGCGACAAAATCGTGATCCGGATGGTGTTAGAAATCAAGAACACAGCCACAAACAGCAGTAAAATGGTAAACCCAACACCCCAACGCTGAATGGTATCAACTGTCTTGAATAACTTCTTGGCCGTGGAACCCCCATAAGAGGCTTCAGAGACATGCTTGAGTTTTTGGGCTTGCTTGGCCACTTTAATGGTGGCTTTTGGATTTTTAGTATCAACTAAGAACACGTTGTTCAACGGGTTCTTATCGCCAGAAAACATTTTCCATTGCGAGCCGTAAGAACCGACGATGGTATCCAATTCCGTTTTAGCAGAACGATACTTGACGGTTTTAACGTTTGGCAAAGCTTTGATCTGCTTTTCCAACTTGGCTTCTTGCGATTTCTTCGTGCCGCGGTCGACATACACCCGCACGCGGACATCGTTTTCCACTTGTGTTGAAATGCGGGAAACGTTCATCAATAACGCCATAAAGATCCCGACTAACAACAAAGTCACAGTAACGGCAGAAACTGCGGCCACTGACATCCAACCATTACGCCGCAAGGACTTCCAGGAGTCTTTGAGGTGACGCTTCATCACATTAGGCTTCACTATCGTAACTCCCTTCCTTTTCATCACGGACTAAGCGCCCGCCGGCAATTTCAAGCACGCGGTGTTTATGTTCATCCACCATTTGTTGGTTATGGGTGGCCATGATCACAGTCGTCCCATTGGCATGGACTTTTTCCAAAATTTCCATGATGCCTTCAGCGGTTTCTGGATCCAAGTTCCCCGTTGGTTCATCGGCGATCACCACTTGAGGCTTGTTGACAATGGCGCGGGCGATGGAAACCCGTTGTTGTTCCCCACCAGATAATTCAGATGGAAAACGCCGCAACTTTTGTTCCAAACCGACCAACTTCAAGACTTCCAAAACGCGAGGACGAATGTCTTTGTCAGGGGTTTCGATGACTTGCATCGCATAGGCGACATTTTCATAAACCGTCAAGCGTGGTAACAACTTGAAGTCTTGGAACACGATGCCGATCAAGCGCCGCATGTAAGGCACTTCTGAAGGCTTCATGGTTTTGAAATCGTAGTTGTTGATCACGATGTCGCCTTCTGAAGGCGTCAATTCATGGTAAAGCATTTTAATAAACGTTGACTTACCAGCACCACTAGGGCCGATCACATAGACGAATTCGCCAGGATCGACGGTGAGGTTCAAATCTTTCATCGCGACGACGCCGTTGTCATACTTCATCATCACGTTTTTCATCTGAATCATGTCACGATTCTCCTTAATCACTTTTTTCACTGCGACCAGTATAACAGGCGTATACAACAACAGCATTGCATTGACATTACAAAAGCGTTTGTCATCCCGCTGTCATGTGACAAAATCATGCCGCTAAATGGCGTCAGTGGCTTGGTTGCGCTCCAGCGAGATGAAATTGGACCTCCAACTGGCTCGTCGTTGCATAGAGAGCGTCCTCACTATGCATCAACGGCCAGCTTCCGGTCCAATTTCATCTCGCTTCCACACTACCAATCCGCAGACGCCTTGGCTAGGACCGATCTTCTAATCAACATATTGAACGACTGATAATGATCAAATCACATTAGTCAGGGTTTTCCGTGGATAACTGCCATTGTAAGTAAGCGTAGATGAATGGATTCAAGTCGCCATCCATCACCGCTTGACCATTACCGGTTTCGTAGTTGGAACGGTGATCTTTGACCATCGTGTACGGATGGAAGACATACGAACGGATTTGTGAACCAAAGGCCACTTCCATTTGCGTGCCTTTGATGGCTGCCGCTTCTTTGGCTTTGATTTCTTGTTCGCGTTGATATAATTTGGCTTTCAACATGCCCATTGCAGTGTCTTTGTTTTGAAACTGGGAACGTTGGGCTTGACTAGAAACAACGATGCCAGTTGGAATATGGATCAACCGCACGGCGGAACTGGTTTTGTTGATGTGCTGACCACCAGCCCCACTGGAGCGGAAGACTTCCATTTTGATGTCTTCTGGGCGAATGTCGATTTCAATGGAGTTATCGAGTTCTGGCATCACATCAACACTGGCAAAACTCGTATGCCGGCGACCAGCAGAATCAAATGGTGAAATGCGGACCAAACGATGGACGCCTTTTTCACCACGCAACATGCCATACGCATTGTTGCCGTTGATCAACAAGGTGACAGATTTCAAACCGGCTTCATCGCCTGCCAAATAGTCGGCAACTTCGACACTGAAGCCATTTTGATCGGCCCAGCGTTGATACATCCGCAACAACATCGCGCCCCAGTCTTGGGCTTCGGTACCGCCAGCGCCGGGATGGATTTCCAAAATGGCATTGTTGGCGTCATATTGACCGTTCAACAAAAGTGCCATTTCGTAGCTGTTCATCTTTTCTTCGAGGTCGTGAATACCTGATTCGAGTTCTTGTTGCATATCATCATCAGGTTCCTCTTGTAACAATTCTAACGAGACATCCAAATCATCGAGTTGATCAGACAACGCGTAGAAGTTGTCATGCTTGGTTTTGAGGATGTTGTTGGCATCGATCACTTTTTGGGCCGATTCGCGGTCATTCCAAAAATCTGGTTCCGCCATGCGCCCTTCATTTTCTGAGATGCGTTCGTTCAAGGCATCGAGGTCAAAGAGACCCCCTGAATTGATTTATTTTGGTGCGTAATTGCGCAAGGGTGTTGCGCGCTTCTGCGATTTCCATACAGAATTTCTCCTTTGACATGATGTTGGTCTCGAAAATCTATCAGTTCCGATAGATTTTCTTAGTGATACATTCGTTTAATTCGATGACGCGTTAATCATTCGATCAGGATACGACGTCGTTTGAAGCACGAGCATGACGATTGGAAATTGGGACGGAAGTTGGCCACCAAAGCATGGTGAGAAAGGCGTTAGCGATTTATCGCTTACGCCTTTCCGCAGGTGGAGCTAACTTGCACCAGACGCTTGGCGGCTGGTGCAAGTTAGCTCCGCCGAGGACCCTCTCCATGCTTTGGTGAGCCAACTGGAGTCCAAATTTCTAATCGTCCCCACTGAATGCAAAAGGCCGGGCATGCCCGGTCTTTTGTGGTGCTTAACGACGGATGTTTTGACGAATTTCGGCTTTCATGAACAGACGGGTGACGTCTTCATCCATGTGGGCGATCATTTCTTCAAACATGGCATAAGCTTCTTCTTGGTATTCGACCAATGGGTTCATTTGACCATAACCACGCAAGCCAACAGACTGACGCAATTGATCCAAGACATCGATGTGATCAGTCCACAAGGAGTCAACGACCCGCAGGATAACCACTTTTTCAAATTCAAGCATTTGATCGGCATCGCCTAATTGCTTGAGCTTTTCATTGTAGTTGTCTTCAGCGAGCCCTTCGATTTTTTCGATGATTTGATCTTGACCTAAGCCTTCAAAAGCATTGGTGGTCAACTTGTCGCTAGACACCATGTTGTTTGTGACATAGTCATAGATCTTATCGAGTTCCCACTTGCTTTGTTCGCCTTGCGTGTGCAATTGCACGATGCGAGTGATGCAACGATCAAGCATCGCCATTAAAACAGGCTTCAAAGTTTCATCTTCATTGATGACTTGTTGGCGCTGCTTGTAAATGACTTCGCGCTGTTCACGCATGACATCATCATATTGTAAGGTGTTCTTACGGGTATCGTAGTTGTTCCCTTCAACCCGCTTTTGCGCAGATTCAACAGAACGGGAGATCATGCGAGAGCGGATGACTTGTTCGTCGTCTTCGAGTTTGAAGCGATCGAGCATCGCTTTGATCCGATCGGAACCAAAACGCTTCATCAAATCATCTTCCAAAGACAAGTAGAACTGGGTATAACCCGGATCCCCTTGACGACCTGAACGGCCACGCAGCTGGTTATCGATCCGTCGAGATTCATGGCGTTCAGTCCCGATAACGGCTAAGCCGCCAACTTCTTTGACGCCAGGGCCGAGTTTGATATCAGTCCCCCGCCCAGCCATGTTGGTGGCGATGGTGACAGCCCCGCGTTGGCCAGCATTCATAACGATTTCAGCTTCACGGGCATGGTTTTTGGCGTTCAAAACAGAATGCGGAATGCCTTCATCGTCAAGCATTTTGCTCAAGCGTTCAGAAGATTCGATGGCCACAGTCCCGACCAAGATCGGTTGACCTTTTTCATGACGGGCCTTGATATCTGCAGTAACCGCCTTAAATTTAGAATCCAAAGTTGGATACAAAATATCTGGCATGTCGACGCGGGCAATTGGGCGGTTGGTTGGAATCGTCAACACGTTCATGTTGTAGATTTCGCGGAATTCTTCTTCTTCAGTCTTGGCCGTCCCAGTCATCCCAGACAGCTTGTTGTACATCCGGAAGAAGTTCTGATACGTGATGGTCGCCATGGTTTGGTTTTCATCTTGGATCTCAACGCCTTCTTTGGCTTCGATGGCTTGGTGCAGGCCATCAGAGAAGCGCCGGCCTTCCATCGCCCGCCCAGTAAAGGAATCAACGATCAAGACTTCACCGTCTTTGACCATGTAGTCGATATCTTTGAGCATGATGTAGTTGGCACGCAGGGCTTGATCCATATGGTGGGTCAAAGCCGTGTTTTCGGTGTCATACAAGTTCTTCAAACCAAAAGTCTTTTCGGCTTTACGGATCCCATTTTCAGTTAAGGAAATGGTCTTAGTTGGCCAGTCGATCTTGTAGTCGTCTTCTTCTTTTAAGGTCTTGACGAAGCGATCGGCACGGATGTATAAACCGTTGGACTTTTCAGCGCCACCAGAAATGATCAATGGCGTCCGCGCTTCATCGATCAAAATGGAGTCAACTTCATCGACGATGGCATAGTTTAATTCACGTTGGACCATTTGTTGTTTGTACACAACCATGTTGTCACGCAAATAATCAAAGCCGAGTTCTGCGTTGGTGGAGTATGTGATGTCGGCGTTGTAAGCTTCACGCTTTTCATCAGAAGACTTTTCATGCGTGTTTAAGCCCACAGAAAGCCCCATCCAGTTGTAGAGTTCGCCCATTTCAGTGGCATCACGCGCACTGAGGTATTCGTTGACAGTGACAACATGGACGCCATGCCCTGCTAAAGCATTCAAATACACTGGCATGGTTGCGGTCAAGGTTTTCCCTTCACCGGTTTTCATTTCCGCGATGTTACCTTCATGCAAAGTGATCCCACCGATGATTTGTACGCGGAATGGGAACAACCCCAAGACCCGCTTGGCGCCCTCGCGCACTGCGGCGAAGGCTTCAGGCAAAATGTCATCAAGGGTTTCGCCATTTTCCAAGCGCTTTTTCAATGCAGGCGTTTGGGCTTGTAATTCTTCGTCGGACAAAGCCGCCATTTCTTTTTCATGCGCGATCACTTTGTCGGCAATTTTGCCGATGCGGTTGACTTCGCGCTTATCGTTTTCGACCCATTTTCTAAGTGGATTAGCCATGAATTAAATTCCCTTCTGTCACGATTTGCTAGGTGCGACCCAGCAAGAGTGTACACTGACTGACAGTATCCTCATTATTCTAGCATTGATTCCCGAAATTTAAAACGGGTCTAGAATTTTTGGTGTTGGAAGATACTTCCACACTAGAAGTTCTAGACCTTTTTGAATAACAAAAAAGGCACCTATGCCTCCTAGTGCTATGCTTTAAGTGGCTAAACCAAAGATAAACGAGGTAGGAATAGATGTCTCAACTAGATAGTACGCTTAAGTTGCTCAAAATTACAGATACAAATATTCACACGGAGGATGTTAGAGAAGAATATCGAGGAAAAGCATCGGGTCATAAGAAATATCTGATCATTCACGCTAGTTTAACTTACACGCTTAAGAAGTGCCCACAGTGTGGCTTTAACGCCTTACATCGCAATGGCTTTCTCGCTACACACATTCATGTCGATGGTCCTACTTCACAGCCGGTACTTCTAGAATTGGATAAGCAACGTTGGCTGTGCGCAAACTGCCACAGCTCATGCACCGCAACGACATCTGCTGTTAGAGCCAACCACGCCATTGGTCGTGAGCTCGAAGAGCACGTCCTTAAACTGGCTGCTAAGTCACTTCCAGCAAAAACAATCGCTACCCTGACGGGCATTTCTACCAACTCAGTGATCCGAATTCTCCACGCAAACATTCATCCGCATGCGAGTCATACACTTCCGGTCAATATCTGTTTTGATGAGTTTCGTTCAACGAAATCTGCGATGTCATTTATTTGTATTGATGCCGATACGCACAAGGCTGTAAAGGTCTTGAGTGGCCGCCTAAATAAAGATATCAAGGAGTTCTTCATCAATCAGTACAGTGTTGATGACCGCGCCGCGGTCAAACGAGTCGTCATGGATATGAACGCCTCATATCAAGCAATTGTTCATGAGCTATTTCCCAACGCCATGATCATTATCGATCGATTTCACATTGTTCAGTTGATTGCTCGGACAATGGATCAAATCCGTGTTCAGTGCTTGAAACAACTTGATGTCCACTCACGTGAGCACAAGATATTGAAGTCACTCTGGAAGTTATTTCATAAAGTCCATCCCGACGCAAAACATTCTCATTATCTATTTGGACTCAACGAGTACTCAACCGAACAAAATGCCATTGATTTAGGAACCAGCGTATCACCAAAGTTCAAGAAAGCCTACGACACTTACATTGCCATCCATGACGCATTAATGGGTGGACACTATCGCAAGCTGGAGACTCTGATCACGAAGTATCAATCCAACGGGAGTGTTCTTGATATCGCCATGACCACCTTAAAGAAGAACCTTCGAGGTGTTATCAACGCTGCGAAGTCTGAGTACTCCAACGGTCCAATTGAAGGCGTGAACCGTAAGATCAAAGAACTCAAGCGGGCCTGTTATGGATTCTCCAATCAGAAAAACATGTTCATACGTGTATATCAATTGGTTGCGTAAGAACAAAACACATGAAGAATGAGGCTTATTTGAGTTACCCTAAAACAAGGCTCTTGGAAGAAATCGTCTGACAGTGTACATCAACTTATAAGATAACAAAAAGGCTCCTCATTTTTGAGAAACCTTCAAAGGATAAAAATTATCCTTCAACACCATTTGACAAACTCCCTTTAAAACGGGGCACAAGAAAAAAGCGTGCTCAAGCTGGGTTGATTTGAAATTGGGACTCCAGCTGGCTCGGCTCGGCGTGGTGAGGGTCCTCAGCGGAGCTAACTTGAATGCTCACTTCGTTCCCATCCAAGTGGATCTCCACCTGCGGTTTCTCGTAAGCGACAAGTCGCTAACGAGAATCTCACCACGTCGAGCCGGCCAGCTTCCGTCCCAATTTCAAATCACTTTCGCCCAGCTAATTCATTGCCCGATGTTTCAATACTGACATACGATATCTGATCAATAATGAAATGTTTAGGCCCGTCCCTTCGCTTAGAAGCGCAGAAAATCGGCGAGCGGAGGCGAACTTGCGGAACGATCCGGCTGAAATTAGCGAACGTGGCAGAAGGATTAGCTGAGACAGTGCTTTTCTGGCTCAGTTAATCCTTCTGCCAGAATCAAAGACGTGATTTTCGGCTTTGATTTTAGGTGAAAGAGCATCGGCGCACTTTGCCGATCTCTGCAACCGGCCGGCCACGAGAGCTGATTTCAGCCGCATCGTGGAACAAGTTCGCCGGAGCTCACCGATTTTCTCCATGATCGCACAAAAAAAGAGCTGCCGGAGCAACTCTTTTCCATTTATTATTCGTCAGTTTCGATCAGGCCATAACGACCATCGCGGCGCTTATAGACAATGCTGGTGCCAGAAGTTTCTGCATCTTCGAAAATGAAGAAGTTGTGGCCAAGCATATCCATTTGCAAAATGGCTTCTTGAGAATCCATTGGCTTCAAAGAAACACGCTTCGTGCGGACCACTTGTAAGTCGTCTTCTGGGACTGCTTCTTCATCAGCTGCGTCCACTTGGATCGGGGCGAGCCCTTTTTCGCGGGACTTGCGGTTGATCTTGGTCTTGTACTTGCGCACTTGGCGTTCGAGTTTGTCGGTAACCAAGTCAACGCTGGCATACAGATCAGGGCTGGTTTCTTCGGCGCGCAAGGTGAGATAAGACAGCGGAATCGTCACTTCAACTTTAGCCGTCTTGTCGGGGTAAACTTTCAAATTCACATGCGCGATCGCTTGAACCGAGTTATCAAAGAATTTGTTGAGTTTGCTAATGCGCTTTTCGACATAAGCCCGAATGGCATCGGTAACCTCAATATTTTCGCCACGAACGTTGTATGTTAGCATGACACTTCTCCCCTTTCATCAACGCTGTGATAAGCCACAGCGCCCGATTGGCGGGCCTTTGAGAGCCCTTCCAATCTCTAATTACATTATACCGAACTGATCGTAAATGTACAAACCTAAAAGCTGTGAATTATTCATCTAATTAGCGAAAAACTCGTGATGGTTCCGTGAAATCCAGCATCACGCAAGGCATCAGCCGCGTGGTATAGCGTGCGTCCGGTGGTATAAAGATCATCCAACAGCATAATTTGTGAAATTTTCTCAAGTGACACTTGTGGCCGCACGGAAAAACTCTGTGGCGTCTGCAAACGCCCAGCACGATTCTTCTGAGCCTGTGGCACCGGGGTATCTGCTTTTTGCAGCCACTGATGCAGTGGCAAATGGTCAAACAAGCCTAACACTGGATCAAACCCGCGGACTTGATAATGACCCGCTTCAGTAGGGATCAGCACGAAGGTTGCGCTTGGTGGTTGGATAAAATCTTGAAACGCCAGATGCAGCCGCCAATCGCCTAAGCCTTTATATTGTTCAATGAAGGCTTTCATCGGCGCATCATATTGAAACAACGCGCGATGATGGAGCAGCGGGTAGCCGGCTTTTTGCCAACGAATACAGTCATAACACAATTGTGGTGAATTCGCGCGCCCACAGCCAGGACAAGCTGTTGCTTGATCGATACGCGTAAATTGCCGCATACACGCGCGACACAAATGAGGTCGTCGCACACCACTTAAAGAAAAAATTTTGCCTATGGTCCAATCGATTTGAATCGGTTGGCCACATAATAAGCAAGCCATTGTCATCCCGCCTTCATGTGATTGAGTTTTTCAATTGTCGTGATGGCAACTTGAATATCGCGGGTGTAGTGCTGAATGTAAAACCACACTGGGTCATCCGGTGAATCTACCGCCCGCCCAGCACGACCTGCCATTTGAATCAAGGCATCAGATCCAAATCTTGGTGAATCCGCGGCTAAAACGATCACCGCACAACGATGGATCGTCACGCCGCGCTCTAAAATCGTGGTGGTGACCATCAGTTGAATCTGTCCTGAACGAAAAGCGAGCACTTTAGCTTCACGTTGGTCATCTTGGGCGTGGACACTTTGAATTTCTACCTTTAATTGTTGACGCAACGCATTGGTGATCGGCACCAACCAATCGATATCCGGCACAAATAACAAGACCCGATGCGTGGTGACCAGAGATTTTAACTGCATCAACAACTGAGTCGGTAATTGTTTTGGCAACTTGGCTTTTTTCACCCAAGCCAGCTTGGGTGCTGGCAAAGGCTGACCATGAAAGCGTCTCGGCAAGGTGCTTAACCCGATTTTGCCAGCGCGACCTTGTTGTAATAAATTTTTTGAAGGTGTCGCACTCAACCACACCAAACTCCCTTTAACCGCATGTTTCGCCGCATACATCAACGCCTCATCATGCGCAAACGGGAACGCGTCAACTTCATCGATCACCAATAAGTCAAAACAATGGTAGTAACGCAACAATTGATGGGTGGTCAATACCGTCAAAGCGACATCATGTTTCGGCCAAGGTGCCCCACCAAAGCGCACCCCTATCGAAGTATGGGCGAAAGCTTGCGCCAATCGTGGCGCCAATTCGCGCACCACATCGATTCTCGGCGCAGCAACCCCAACACGCCCACCGGCGTCTAAAACTGAGGCGATCGCTGGAAACAGCATTTCCGTTTTACCGGCACCAGTCACTGCCCATAATAAATGTTCTCGCCTAACTTGAACGGATTTTAACAATTGGTCACTGGCCACTTGTTGGGCCGGCGTCAATTCGCCAGTCCAAGTCAATGAAGACGTCGGTGGAAATTTTGGTGCGTCAAAGCGATACAACGACTGGCCTTCAACCACTCGGCCTAAATTCACACACACAGGACAATAACGCAAACCGATCGGTAATTTAATGGTAAGATTTTGCCCACAGCGCACACACCGGCCGTCTGCTGTCATCGCTGGGACCGCTTGTGCTACACTAGGATCAGTCTGAATATCACTCAACAATAATTGCATCCCCGCATACCGCATAAGGAGCCTCCCATGGTTTATCGCACGATCCAACAAAACGGTGAAGCCGAAATGATCATCAAAAAATCCCGCTTCATCACGCACCTTGCCCGCATTCAATCAGAAGCAGACGCGCAAGCCTTCATCGCTGACATCAAAAAAGCCCATTACAAAGCCAATCACAACGTCCCAGTTTATTTACTCGGTGACGATGACCACATTCAACGCGCCAATGATGACGGCGAACCCAGTGGTACAGCCGGCGTGCCCATGTTGAAAACTTTACAAGAAATGGGCCTGCATGATATTTGCGCCGTGACCACGCGGTACTTCGGTGGCATCAAGCTCGGCGCTGGCGGTTTGATTCGTGCCTACTCAAACAGTGTTTCCAATGCCGTCAATCAAGTCGGCATCGTTGAACGCCGCTTGCAAAAGCAAGTCACCATCGAAATTTCTTACGCCCAACTCGGCTCAGTGCAACATTATCTGGAAGCCCACACTTTGCCGATGACCATAAATTACGCTGTTAACGTTGAAATTGAAACTAGTGTGCCGGAATCGGCGCTCGATTCGCTGCAAAATGACCTCACAAACTTGCTTTCTGGTCAATTGAGCATGACTATCGGTGACGACGAATTTATTGAAATCCCTGTGACCACAACAAAAAACGCCGACTCATAACGAGTCAGCGTTTTTTGTTTGTGAATCGATGCTATTTTGGCATATTAGAAACCTTGGATCAGCATCATTACGATCGGCACAACGATGGCAAACAGCACAGTGGACAGTGTGACCACGTTGGTTGCATATTCTTCATCGGCATGCGCTTGGTTGGCCAAAATTGGCAATACGGCTAAACCTGGTGCAGACGCTTGAATGATCAAGGTCTTCGCTTCCAAAGATGGCACGTTGAAGCCGGCATGGATCCCCATTAAGATCAAAGCGGTGATCAACAATGGTGCCACGATGAAGCGGCCGATCAACGCCACGATGGAGTCGCGATCGAACTTGATCGCCCCAAACCCAGCTTTGGCTAAAATGATCCCGATATAGATCAAGGATAATGGGGTCACTAAGGAACCAACGTAATCCAAGGTATTCTTAGCAAAGCCTAACCAGCCGACATTGACAAACGGAATGTTTAACAGCAAGAAGACCAAGGCGACGATGAAGCCGACTAATGGTGCAGGCAATAACTTCTTCCAGTTAAAGCTGGTCTTTTCACCAGTCCCAGCGATTTTGGTTGGGTCATCCCAACTCATGATGAAGGCACCAAGCGTCCAAGTGGACACGGTGTTGACCACATAATAAGTTAAGAAGTAAGGGGTGGCTTTGTCCCCAAACAAAGCCAAGTTCAATGGTAAGCCGATAAAAATCGTGTTGGCATTGACGAACATGTTGATGAACGTCCCGCGACGACCTGGGCGCACTTTTAACAGTTTGACCAAGATGAACGCCACGATATAGCCCAAGATCACGGCACCAAAGCCGTAAACCAAACCGCTAGAAATGGAAATCAGCTTGTGTAACGTCAAGCGTTCCAAAACCGAAATGAAAATCGATGCAGGCAAAGCCACTTTCATCAATAATGTGGAAATGGTGCCGCCAAAGGCCTCATCAAACCAGCCCTTTTTTTGTAAAATGTACCCCAAAGCAATGATCAAAACGATCGTTAAAATACTTTGGACGGAAGTGTATAAAGCAGTCACTTTGTCGTCCCCCTTCTATTGTTGTGTTGCAAATTTTGATTAGTCAGCCATTTCGATGTTTAATGGTTGATATTCTGGTGCCCATTGCATGTCGCTGACGGCTTTTTCAACGTCTTTGATGTCATCGACGTTCAAGCCATCTTTGACGGCTTGGTTAGCCACAGCTAAAGCCACAGTCTTAGAGAATTGATCCAACTTCGTCACTGGTGGCAATACCGCAGCGCCGGCTAATTCAGGATCGACAATGCCGCCTAAGGAGTGGGCAGCTGCAGAAATCATGTCATCAGACAATAACTTGCTAGTGGCTGCGATCGTGCCTAAGCCAAGGCCTGGGTATACCAAAGCGTTGTTGGCTTGGCCGATTTCATAAGTCACACCATTATATTCAACTGGTGCAGCTGGGATCCCAGTGGCAACTAAGGCTTTACCATCGGTCCACTTGATCAAGTCTTCGGCTTTCGCTTCAGCAAGCTTGGTTGGGTTGGACAATGGGAAAATGATCGGCCGTTCCGTGTGAGCAGCCATTTCCTTGACGATGCTTTCGGTGAAGGTCCCAGGTTGGGTGGAAGTCCCCACTAACACATCAGGATGAATCGCTTTAACCGCAGCTTCTAAGCTGGTGAGTTCATTAGCGTTTTCAAATTCGGAACGCGAACGGGCAAACACTTTTTGGGCTGGGGTCAAGGTTGGGTCGTCATCAAAGAGCAAACCTTGCTTGTCGACTAAGTAGAAGTGCTTTTTGGCATCTTCTGGCGCCATACCTTGTTGCAAGTATTCTTCATAGACACGAGCCGCGATGCCGGCACCGGCAGTCCCAGCACCAAAGCTCATGTAAACTTGGTCAGTCATTTTTTGCTTGGAAATGTTCAATGCGCCAAGCATACCAGCTAACACAATGATCCCAGTGCCTTGAATGTCATCGTTAAACGTGGTGATTTGGTTTTTGTATTGATCCAAGATATCAGCCGCGTTGGCGCGACCGAAGTCTTCAAAATGCAAGTACAAACGTGGGAACAACTTTTCAGCCGTGGCAACGAACTTGTCTACAAAGGCGTGGTACTTGTCACCGTAAACGCGTTCGTGGCGATTGCCGAGGTATAAATCATCGTTCAATAATTCTTGGTTGTTGGTCCCTGCATCTAAGACCACTGGTAAGACTTGGGAAGGGTCGATGCCAGCAGCGGCAGTGTAAACCATCAACTTCCCAACAGCGATATCAACCCCTTGCGTGCCCCAGTCGCCGATGCCTAAGATTCCTTCAGCGTCAGTGACGACTAACAAGCGAATGTCACGGCCATTAGCCGAACGACGGAGGGCTGATTCGATGTCATCTTGCGCGTCGATGGACAAGTAAGTGGCATTTTGCGGTTCAACGAACAAGGCAGAATAGTTTTCAATGGTGTCCGCGATGGTCGGATCATAAACCACTGGCATGAATTCAGCGATGTGTTCGGAGAAGAGTTTGTAGTACAACACATGGTTGGTGTTGAACAATTGCATTAAGAACAAACGCTTTTGTAAGTTATCATTTTTGCTTTCATATTGCGCATAAGCTTGCTTGACTTGTTGGCTCAATGATTGGATCGCACTTGGCAGTAATCCGTTCAAGCCATAAGCGTCACGTTCAGCTTGGGTAAAGGCGGTACCTTTGTTTAAGAATGGGTCATGTAATAATTGTTGGGCTGTATATTTCATTGCGATTTCCTCCTGTCGTTGTTTACGAGTATCAGCATATTCCTTGCAAAAAAATATAGTCAAACGGCACAGTTGTGATAAGATTTGTTAATATGAGGAGGCGGGACAATGAATACACGCGACCTAGAATATTTTGTCGCCCTTTGCGATGAAAAAAATTTTTCACAAGTTGCTAAAAACTTCAACGTGACGCAACCAACCATCACCTTGGCCTTGAAACGCTTGGAAAGCCAATTTGCCATTCAGTTGATCGACCGCGATCAAAGCCATGGCAGCATCACCATCACACCAGCCGGCCAGCAACTCTATCAACGCGCCAAAGTCGTGGGCAAGCAGTTAAGCCTCGCGCAAAAAGAACTGCGCGCCTTGCGCCATCCTAAGATTCGCTTTGGGTTGCCACCGATCATCGGCAGTTTTTATTTTCCCAAACTCGCCCCGCGCTTGGTGACCAGCGGGTTGATGCCAGATCTGGAAACCCATGAAGCTGGCAGTACCAATTTATTAGAAGATCTGCGCGCGGGACACTTAGATGTGGCGTTGCTTGGGGCAACTGGTCCGTTGGCCGCCCCAGATCTTGACGTCCATACCGTTGCCGCCGATCCCTTTGTGGCCGTGATGCCCAAAGATCATGAACTTGCCAAACGCGAATCGATCAGCTTTGCAGAATTAGCTGAAGAACCTTTTGTCACCTTTTCTGAAGGCTATGTGCATACCAAAGCCATGCAGTGGTTCACCCAAGCTGCCGGCATTCAACCGAGTATCGTGTATCGCACGCCGGATGTCGCCTTGTTGAAGTCGATGATCCATGCTGGCGTGGGGATCGGGTTGTTAGCCACCACTGCTGTCACCGCCGCAGATGATTTGGCCTTGGTGCCTTTGAGTGAATCTGGGCAACCGCGTTTCAGCATTTCTGTGGTAACCCGGCGTGGCCAAGTCCTCACCCCAACCATGACCGAATTAATGAAACTATTAAATCAACATGCCTAGGAGGCCATTATGCGTATTGAACATGATTCATTAGGTGCTGTCGAAATTCCGGATAATGTTTGGTGGGGCCCGCAAACTGAACGCTCCCGCCATAACTTCACCACCGGTCCCAAAATGCCGATGGCGGTGATCCGCAGCTTGATCCAAGTCAAACTTGCCGCTGCGCTCGTCAATGGGAAAACTGGGAGCATTTCTCACCCGATCAGTAGCGCCATTCAACAAGCCGCCAACCAACTACTGGCCTTATCTGATGATGAATTGGCGCAGAGTTTTCCATTACGCGTTTATCAAACCGGCTCTGGCACGCAAACTAATATGAACGTCAATGAAGTGCTGGCACATTTAGCCAGCCAACACACTGATGAACCCGTTTTACCAAACGATCACGTCAACTGTGGCCAAAGTTCTAATGACACTTTTCCAACAGCAATGCACATGGCAGGCTATACGGCTGGTCAAAAGGTGATCACCGCCTTAAATGACCTGATCGATCAGTTTGAGGCCAAACAAGTCGCTTATATGCACACCGTCAAACTCGGCCGCACCCATTTACAAGACGCCACCCCGCTGACTTTTGGCCAAGAAGTGTCAGGCTGGGTCGCCACTTTACAACAAGACGTCGACACCTTGCGGGCGCTGTTGCCACAATTATTAGCCTTGCCTTTAGGCGGCACGGCTGTTGGCACTGGGCTGAACACCACGCCTGAACAAACCGCGCAAATGGTGCAAACCATCGCCAAGCTCACCGATACACCATTTACCTCGATGCCAAACAAATTCCACGGCTTAGCGGCGCATTCTGAATTAACCGTGAACCATGGTGCCTTAAAAACGTTAGCCACTGATTTATTGAAAATCGCTAACGACATCCGCTTCTTAGCTTCTGGTCCTCGGGGCGGTTACGGCGAATTGACCATTCCCGCCAATGAACCAGGCAGTTCGATCATGCCGGGCAAAGTCAACCCGACCCAAGCTGAAGCCTTGACTATGATCGCCACGCGAGTGTTAGGCAATGACGTCACCATCAGTGTTGCCAACAGCCAAGGCAATTTTGAAATGAATGTTTATAAACCTGTGATCATCGCCAGTTTCTTGGAATCTTGTGAGCTGTTAGCTGGCGGGATGACCCAATTCACCCACTTGTTAGTGCAAGGCTTAACAGCCAATGAAGTACGGATGCGCGAATTGGTGGATAATTCCTTGATGTTAGTCACGGCTTTGTCCCCGCATATCGGCTATGAGGCCAGCGCCCACATCGCCCAAGCCGCACAAAAAAACGGCAGCTCATTAAAAGCTGCCGCCATTGCCAGCGGAAAAGTCACCGAAGCTCAATATGATGAATGGGTCGATCCGTTAACGCTATGTAACTTATGATTCGATCACGTCTGTCCCTTGTGGATAGGCGTTTTTGTTTAGAAATAATCTTTTTTCTTCAATAACCATGCACAGGCACCACACAAGATCCCCATCACCGCTAGCAAAATGAAGAAGCCACTCATCCCGTGGCGCAATGGCAGCCAAGTGTTCATCCCCCAAATGCCAGACACGATCGCTGGAATCGTCATGATGATCGACACGCTGGTCAACACCTTCATGATCAAATTCAAATTGTTGCCCACAATGGCAGAAACTGCCGTATTGTATTGATCCAATAATGCTCGGGCACAATCACACACAGTGAGGACTTGTTCACATTCCACATTCACCGCATGCAGGCGATACAAATGCTCATCAGTAGTGAAATACTGCGCTGAATCGGATAACTTTTTGACCACGGCTTGGGTTTTGGTCAAAGCCGCATCAAAATACACCAAACTTCGCTCTAAGGCGATGATCTCATATAATAAGGTATTGCGACTGGCAGTGGCCAAGCGCGATTCCATGGCTCTAGTGCGCTGATCCATTTCATCAACATCTTGGACAAAAGCAGACAACACCGCTTGCAGCAGCGCCAACGCCAAATCTTCAGCATCCCCAAGCGCTCGCGTGTGCGCAATAAAGTCATCGACCACTGCCAAGCGCTTAGCCGACACCGTCACCAATTGTTCCCCGACTAAGATCATCGCCATCGGCACAGTTTCATAAACTTGATCGCCTTGCGCATTGGTGGTCGACTCGGGCACGCGCAATACCATTAAAGCCGGTTTGTCACTGCCATCACGCACCCCGACAACGCGCGGATCTTCATGCGGATCGATCCCAGCTTGTAAATAGTCAAAAGGAAAATGGTAACGATCATCCAACACGTCGAGTTCGCCTGGATCTGGCGCGATCACGCGGACCCAATGACTTGATTTTTCTGATTGAACCACACGCCCTGATTCAATGGTGTAATTTGCTTGCATCCCATTCACCTCATCGCTATTTTACCACGGTCCGCCACATTAAAAATGTTTAAGAAACCTGCCGCTTTCAGAAAAACGCGGTACAATGGACGTTATTCAATTCACAATGGAGGAAACTTATGCGCCGACGCAGACGACGCAGGCGGCATTTAGGCCTGTGGTTTTTCATTTTCATTATCATAGCGATTGCTGCAACCACCTTGTTTCTCATTTTTCGTGGGGCGAAAGTGTCAGGACCTGACAGTCAAAATTCGAGTTCGGTAACCAAAGTGATCGACACGACCCCAACTGCCAGTTCCACCAAAACCACTAGTGGCACTTGGGCCGCATCAGGCAAAGCCGAGGATCCTGACGGCGAAGCGTTGAAGGTAAAAGTTTACTTACACTTGAAGACCAATGGCCACTTCCAGCGCGAAATTGTGATCCAAGGCGATTCCGTGCGGACTATCGTGGATAGCGGCACTTACTCTGGCAAAAAAACTTACAAGTTGAAGAGTCATCAAGCGGTGATTTTCACTTATGCCAGCAAAAAAGCTCAACGCCAGCAAACTGCCAAAGCGACGACGCAATACGGTAGCGACTATGCGGCTTATCCAAGTTACCTAAAAACCGTCTTGAACAATCGGGTTTCTAAAACCAGTTATCGCTATGTCGATACCAAGTTGACCCTGTCGAGCACCACACACACGGTACCAACCATTGATGCGGCGATGAACGATCAATCCAACACGACGAGTGCCACCAATGACGCTGACGATGACACTACCTCAACCAGCACTAGCGACAGCAGTTCAGACGATTCTGATACTGGCAACGACGCATCATCTGATCGCACTTCAAGTGATAGTGACTCTACTGATAGCGACTCAAGTTCCAGCAAAATGACTGTCGAAAAGGCACAAGCCATCGTCGAACAACAATATCCAAGTGCGGATTACAACATTACCGCCATGGGCCAAACCGGTTCAAACTTCACCTTTGTCGTGATCAACCAAAAAACGCGTGACAACCAATACGTGACCGTCAATGGCGACGGGGAAATTCAATAACTGCAACTGAGTCGAGGGCGTGCAAGCGTGCTCGATTTTTTGTTTGGCATAGATTTTTTCTCATCATTTTCTCAACGTATTTTAATTTTAATCGTAGTGTGATACAATAGATGCATTGTTTTCATCCCACTACATAAAGGAGTTTCTACCGTGACTGCATTCTTATCTAGTGTTTTCGGCGTTTTAGAGATCTTGATCTTGATCGCCATCGGTTATGCGCTGACGGCAGTTGGCTGGTTCAACGACCGCTCCAGTCGCATCATTGCCAAAGTCGTCACCCAAGTCGCCTTACCAGCTTACATGATCGTGACGATCACCAGTGACTTTTCCGCCAAACAACTCGCCACGATTTTACCTGACTTGCGCTTTCCGGTAATGTCCATGGCCATTTTATTCGGCTTATCCTTTGGCGTGTGTCGCGCATTGGCAGTGCCTAAAGGTCGGCGCGGGTTATTTAAGTCGATGTTTTTCAACTCCAACACGGTATTTATCGGCTTACCTGTGAATATGGCACTGTTTGGTCCGAAGTCCTTGCCTTACGTCTTAGTTTATTACATGGCCAACACCACGATTTTTTGGACCATCGGGGTTTATTTGATCCAAGCCGACGGGCCGCATGCCGCCCACTTTGATTTGAAAAAAGTGCTCGGCAAAGTGTTCTCGCCGCCTTTACTCGGCTTTATCGTCGGCGTGATCTTCGTGTTGTTAAAAATCAAACTCCCAGATTTTATTATGAGTGATCTCACTTATGTCGGGAATTTAACCATTCCAGGCTCGATGTTTTTCATCGGGATCTGCATGTATCAAGCCGGCTTGCGCAACATTCGCTTCAATAAAGAATTGCTGGGGATTTTTGCTGGACGTTTCGTGTTTGCGCCGATCATCATGTTTTTATTGGTGTTTGCCGCACCGGTGCCTTTGTTGATGAAACAAGTCTTCTTATTACAATCAGCCATGCCGGTGATGACCAATGCGCCAGTGGTCGCTAAGCTTTATGGCGCAGATGCTTCTAATGCTTCCATCACCGTTTCGGCAACCACTTTATTTTCGATGATAGTGATCCCGATCGTCATGATCGCCGTGCGCGTGCTACACTAAACCCATGGAGGTGCGCGCATGCGGAAATTGTTCATAACCTTAGCTGTACTCATTTTGGCCGGCTGCCAAGCCCCGGCGACTAGCACCACGAAAAAATCAACTAGTTCATCCAGTGCCAAGGTGGTCGTCAAAAAGACCAAGAAGAAGGCGCCATTGAAGGCTAAAGTCAGCGATTTGATCGGGCATTATTTTGTGAATACTGATGATCATGATCAAGTGCTGCAGTTCACCGCCTCCACTTCTGGCTACTACTTAGATGTGCAAACGCGGCAAAATGGCGAAGACTTTACTTCCAGTCAAGCTGGGATCTTCAATGGCAAGTTAACGATTTCAGATTTAACTTATACCTTCAGTGGTACAGCCCAACCCAACGCGAAACAAAGTACCCTCAGTTTCAAGAAGCTGTCCAAAACTAAAATGCAACAACTCCCTGACGGCCCGATTTACCAACAAGTCAAAAACGATGATTTAAGCACCTTAAGTGAATGATTGGATAAGTAGTGTCTGCGAAATGCAGGCACTATTTTTATTACATTATTTATCCCAAAAGATAATTTGAAATGTGTAAATATTGTTTTTTCCTGTAGTGGTTGATTCCGGTATTCTGTCTTGATAAGCTAAGGCCAACTTCACGACACCCCACTCACTGAATGGAGGAATTCTGATGAAACTCACCCCAATTCTTGTCGCCGGTATCTCTGCGATTGCGACGATTGCAAGCTCAAACGCATTGGTTCACGCTGATTTGGTCAACGACACGACAAACGCCACTGTCAATGTCGAAGCCACCAAGGATGATAACAAACTGTATTTGCAATCCGCACCGGACTTTCACTTTGATAAAGTTTCTGTCGCTGATGTCTACAAAGGTTTCGATCGCAGTCAAACTGGGACTAACGATTTGACTATCATCGACACGCGTGCCGCCGATCGCACCGACGCTTGGCAATTGGATGTCACGATGAAGCCTTTTGCAGAAGGGACTGACATCTTAAGTCGCGCAGACATGAACCTGACCACCAGTGCAACCCCGAAATTCGAGTTTGTTTCCCCAAAGTTGAACACGACAGAAACCATCAACTTGGCCAAAGCCACGGAAAATCGCGGCACGTTGACCTTAGCTGGTAAGGATATCAAAGCTGAATTAGTGCAACAAGCGACCCCAACAGCTAAGGCCAAAGATGGTTCCAAGTATTCCGCAGACCTCGTTTGGACGTTAATGCCAACGCTTAAAACTGCAGCTGCTTTATAGTCCGAAAAGGGCTGGACAGGAATCTGCCCGGCTCTTTTTTGCCTTTTTTAGGAGGAAATTTTTGACTCGACTGCGCTTATTGCTACTTGCCTTTTGCCTATTTTGTTTTGCACCAAGCAGAGTTCACGCCGCAGGATCAGAATTTACGGTAATACCAGATGCGACTGGCTCCCAAGCCACAAGTTATTTTCAATATGAATTAAAACCCAACACCAGCCAAAAACTTGCGGTCACGATTCAAAACATGGCTGATCACCCGCGCAAATTCGCTTTACAATTCTTGTCTGCTGGGGTATCTGCCAATGGGCAATTGCTGTATACACCAGCAGACAAGGTGATCACAGATGACGGCCCGAGCTTACAGGATATGATCCAACAACCGCAAACCTCGGTCACCATCCCTGCTCGTAGCTCAAAAACCGTGGTAACGACATTGAACGTCCCAAACACTTCATGGGCCGGCGAGCGCTTAGGCAGCTGGTATGTCCAAGTTGCTTCAGAAAAGTCATCTGCCGCCATTCAAAATCGGTTTGCCATGGCGATCCCGGTCCACTTGACCATCGCACATGCCTTAACTGAAAAGCCAAACTTAACCCTCAGCCAGCCGAAACTCGATCAATCGACGGTGGTCGCAAACCTCACCAATCACACGCCGCGTTTGTTTGGCCACATCACGCAAACCACGCGCCTGTATAGTCCCGATCGCAAAGTCTTGGCAAAACAAGTGCTCAATAACGCGCAAATGGCGCCAAGTGCGATCATGGGCTTACAATTGCCAGTTAAAAAAACGTTGACCCCTGGCACTTACACTTGATGTGAACCCCCAGGTTTGGACAACAATCCAAATCTGGGGGTTTTCTTATGG
>NZ_AZEU01000131.1 GCF_001435035.1 Lacticaseibacillus manihotivorans DSM 13343 = JCM 12514 | reverse complement strand
TCAGACCGGCCAGATGCGATTTCATGTCCCAAATACCGAGGTGAATAATCCAGGTTGTTGTAGCGCTTCTGTTGACAGATAAGGCACATGCGCCATCGCTGGCACGTCATCCCAAGCCACAGGATAACCAGCACCATGCGCACAAAACACTGAATCCGGCGTATTATCCAAATCAGCTTTAGGGTCATAACCACGCGTTGCAACCACCGAATCCATATCATGCGCCGGTCGATACCCATCAGGCACCAAACTCAATTGCCCTAAACCATGCGCATAACTGCGTAACTCCGTGGCATAATCTTGCATTTCACTGACTGGGGCAGTGCCAGTCAAGCGCGTCAGCTCGCCATTTTGTTCCGGCTGGCCAAATTCACCTTGCATGCGTTGAATATCCGTCATCGCTCGGCCAATGCTTTCGGTTGGCACCACGAGTTCAAAGCGATACCAAGGCTCTAATAACACGTCACCAGAATCGCGTAACATCATTAGCCCTTGCCGCAATGCCCGCCAAGCTGCTTGTCTGAAATCACCGCCAACGGAATGTTTGACACTGGCGCGCCCTGAAATCAAGGTCACATGCACATCGGTCAATGGTGCGCCAATCAAAACGCCGAGTTGTGTTTTAGCTTGCAGTGCCGTTAAAATTTGATGTTGGAAGTTTTGCGTCAACACATCTGGCGAACACGCACTGTCAAACACCAACCCGCTGCCTAATTTGCCAGGGGCGATGCGCAAATGCACTTCTGAATAATGCCGCAAGGGTTCAAAATGGCCAACGCCTTCGACAACTTGATCGACGGTTTCGCGATACAAGACGCCACCAGCGACAAACTTGACCGTTAAGTTGAAGCGGTCATGCAACAACGCGGTCAAGATTTCAATTTGGATCGGACCCATCACTTGTAAGCGAATCTCTTGCAACGTTTTCGACCAAGTGACATGCAGTTGTGGATCTTCATCCCCGAGTTCTTCCATCGCTTGCAAGCAGGCATGTAAATCTTCTTCCAAAGGATCTAATGCATAGCTCAACACGGGTTGCAATATCGGACTTGGCGCATCAGGCAAGCTGCCCAGCCCCATCCCAGCATGGGTGTTTTGGAGATTTGGGATCGCACAAACTTCACCAGGCGCGACTTGGTTGGCAATCGTGAATTTCGTCCCATTGTACACCCGCAACTGGTTGATCTGCTCGTCACCTAGCATTTGCTTAGGCACCAATTGCCCGCCTAAAATCCGCAACCAAGTCAACCGCACACCTTGGTCATCGGTAATTTTGAACACGCGCGCGGAAAAATCTGGTAACGCTGGCGTTTCGATGGTGTAAGTGGACAAGCCTTCAAGCAAGTCAGACACGCCATCAAGTTTCAACGCCGCGCCAAAATACACTGGGAACAATTGCCGGTGCGCGATCAAATTCTGAATCGTTTCAGTCGATAATTCACCGGATTCCAAATAATCTTGGAGGATGTCATCATCTAACACCGCGATGGCTTCTTTGGTGTCATCATCCAAGTTTCTCAATGGCAAACATCCGGCATCAAGGTCGGTTTGCAAACTGGCTAACGTCTGCTCCGCATCGGCACCGATGGCATCCATTTTATTGACGAAAATAAACGTCGGCACTTGATATTTTTTTAAGAGTTGCCACAAGGTGCGCGTATGGCCAGATAGCGGGGCATTGCCTGCCACCACTAAAATCGCATAGTCTAACACATCAAGCACTTGTTCCACTTGCGCGGCGAAATCCAAATGTCCCGGTGTATCCAACAATGTCGCCGGCGTATCGCCTAAGTTAAATTGCGCGGCGTGAGAAAAAATCGTGATGCCCCGCGCTTGTTCCAAGGCGTCTGGATCTAAAAAAGTATCCTGATTATCCACGCGGCCGAGCGTTCGCAATTGTCCGCTTTGATAAAGCAACGCTTCTGATAGCGTGGTTTTGCCGGCATCCACATGCGCGACGATCCCAAAAGTTTTCATCTTGTTCCTCGAATTCGTTTTTCTTCTATTAATATAGTAACGCCGTGACGTGAAATGTGCCAACCGTCTCGAATTTCTTTCCCGATATGGCACACCCAAGCTTAAAAGCGTATCATCGGTTCATCAGCTTAAACGGAGGAACTTATGACTTTACTCACGCAATTTCAATCAGCCCAACCCATCCTCGTCGCCTTAGGAGATCCGAGTCGCCAAGCCATCATTTCAGCCATGTTAGAAAATGGCTGCGACACTGGTATGCGCGTTGGCGACTTGACCCAAGCCGTCGCCTTATCACGCCCTGCCGTCTCCCATCACTTAAAAATCTTGCGCGACGCTCAATTGGTCCGGATGGAAAAAGTGGGCACCAAACATTATTACTATCCAAGCGTCTTTACCCAACTGGATGCCATGCAACACTTACTCGATGCCTTAAAGGAGGCGCAACATGCCTAATATGACCAGTTTTATGTTTGACCGCTTCGGCAAACACCCGCTCACCAAACACCAAATCTCTGTGCCAACGCCAAAACCTGGCGAAGTCTTAGTTGAAATCAAAGCTGCTGCCGTCAATCCCGTCGACATCAAGAAACGTAACGGCGACTTGCGCTTCTTGTTACCAGAAAAGCATCCGGCACCAACTGGGCACGACTTTGCCGGTATCATCACCGCAGTTGGCAGTGCAGTCACTGATTTTAAAGTCGGTCAACGGGTGTTTGGTAAGCTCGATGACTGGCACATTGGCAGTTTTGCCGACTTTATTTGTGTGCGCACAAAATATATTGCTGAAATTCCAACTGACTGGTCGTTTGAACAAGCCGCAGCTTTGCCATTAGTGGGGTTGACCAGTTATCAAGCTTTACACGACTACTTACAACTTAAACCTGGTCAATCCGTATTGATCCCTGGTGGCTCTGGCGGGATCGGCAGTATTGCCATTCCCTTGGCCAAAGCATTAGGCGCACGTGTGACCACCACCGCTAGCCCCAAAAACTTCACGCGCTTACGAGCCCTTGGTGCAGAGGTGGTGCTGGATTATCATGACGACCAAGCGTTATCCAAACAACCTCAGTTTGATGCGGTTTTTGATACGCGCGGCGGCCAAGATTTGATTGCAAGCTTTGATTTGGTGAAAGCAAATGGTCGCATCGTTTCATTAAATGCGATGCCAGACCCGCAATTTGTGGCTGATCAAGGCGAATACTTCCATTTGAATGCGTTCAAGCGCGTGATTTTAAAACTGGCGAGTGCCAAGGTCGACCGACTGGCCCAAAAGCATCACGTCTGGTATCGATTCATGTTAGTCAAATCCAGCGGCCAACAGCTCCAAACGCTTACTGAGTTGATGCAAGCCCACCAAATCCAAATGCCGATCGATCGCACCTTCACATTCGCAGATACCCAAGCGGCGCTGGATCACGTCGAAGCCGGTCACGCCCAAGGTAAAGTCGTGATCAATCATTGAGGTTGAGAAATTAGCGCCATAGTTTACGGCATGGTATAATTGTTTCGGCTATCTGCCTTGGAAGGGAGCAAGCAAATGTTCTATTCATTTATTCGCGTCGTCGCGCGATTCATCTTACTGGTGATCAACGGCAACGCCCATTACGAAAATAAAGAAGTTTTACCTGACGGCCCTTACGTCTTAGTCGGCCCCCATCGTACTTGGTGGGATCCCATATATTTTGCTGTGGCAGCTTCACCGCGAAAATTTGGATTCATGGCCAAACAAGAGTTGTTCCATAACCCAATTTTGCGCTGGATCTTGGTCCATGCCAATGCGTTTGGCGTCGATCGGGCGCATCCTGGTCCATCTGTGATCAAAACGCCAGTCAAAATGCTCAAAAAACAAGACCTTGGGGTGATCATTTTCCCAAGTGGCACGCGCTATTCCTCTGAACTCAAAGGTGGCGCGATGTTGATCGCAAAACTGGCCAAGGTGCCGATCGTGCCTGCCGTTTATCAAGGCCCAGTGAAATTCTCCAGTTTGTTTAAACGCAAGCGCGTCACGGTGCGCTTTGGGGAACCGATCACAGTGCCTGCTGGCAAGTTGACTGATGACGTGACTGCACAAATCGGCGATCAAATGCAAGCGGCGTTTGACCAGCTCGACAAAGAAATCGATCCCAATTTCAAATATGTGCCAGACCAAAGCAAATACCTCGCTGAAAAAGCCTCAGGTAAGCTGAAATAAAAAAGGAGTCTTCATTCTCATGAGTTTTTGGCAGCGCCTTGTGGCAAAACCGGATCTTGATCAAACGTTAAACGCCGACCATCAATTGGCCCGCACCTTGACCACCCGCGACTTGATCGCGTTAGGCATCGGCGCGGTGATCGGCACTGGGATCTTCATTCTTCCAGGAACAGTCGCAGCAACCACTTCTGGCCCAGCGATCACCTTAGCCTTTATCTTAGCTGCAGTGGTGTGTTCACTGGCTGCGATGTGTTATGCAGAATTCGCTTCAGCGCTACCAGTCGCTGGCTCTGCATACGCATACGGCAATATCGTGTTCGGGCAAATTTTTGGCTGGATCATCGGCTGGGCTTTGATTTTGGAATATATGTTAGCGGTCGCTGCCGTGTCCACCAGCTTTGCCGCCTATTTTCAAAGTTTCATCGGCGGGTTTGGCTTGCATATTCCAAAAGCCATCACTGGTGCTTTTGATCCGGCGCATGGGACTTACATCAATTTAGTCGCCGTGATCGTGGTGTTGTTGATCGGGTTGATGTTATCGCGCGGTATGCAAACTTCCATGGCCGTCAACCGCGCGATGGTCGTGGTGAAGTTAGGCATCATCATTTTATTCGTGTTAGTTGGGGCCTTTTACATCAAGCCGGCTAACTGGCATCCTTACTTACCATTCGGGACCAAAGGCATTTTAGCTGGGGCCTCGACGGTGTTCTTCGCTTATCTGGGCTTTGATGCGGTATCCGCTTCGGCACCTGAAGTAAAGAAACCACAGAAAACTTTGCCGCGTGGCATCATCGGCACCTTGATTGTCGCCACGATTTTGTACGTGTTAGTCGCGATCGTCTTAACTGGGATCGTCAAATACACCCGCTTAGATGTGGCTGACCCAGTATCCTTTGCCTTAAACGTGATCCATCAGCCGAAACTCTCTGGCATCATTGCTTTAGGCGCACTGGCTGGGATGTTCACCATGATGGTCACGATGATTTATTCCTCCAGTCGCTTGGTTTATGCCATCGGCCGTGACCGCTTGTTGCCACGCTGGTTTGGTAAAGTGACGCATCAACTCCCCCTGAACGCCTTATGGACGGTGACCTTGATCATCGCTGTCATGGGTGGCCTAGTGCCATTGACGCAGTTAGTCAACTTAGTCAATATCGGCACGCTGATCGCCTTTGCGTTTGTTTCCATCGGCATTATTCCGCTGCGCAAGCATGAAAAAATCGACAATGCCGGCTTTAAAGTCCCAGGCTATCCAGTCGTGCCGATCATCAGCTTCTTGTTCTGCTTGTTGTTGATGAGTCAATTAAGTGCTGAAACGTGGATCATGAGCTTGATCTGGTTTGCCTTTGGGATGGTCGTTTACTTTGCATACGGCTTCCGCCACGCCAAACCATAACATTGAAAAGTCCTGATTTTGATGAGCAACGTCATCAAAGTCAGGACTTTTTTCAGTCATTGGTTAATAATTCATCGACCACGGCCACCAAGGCTTGGGATTGCGATTCAGACCAAGTATCATGTAGCCGCGCCAACAACAAGCGGACGAACTGACAGAAATCAACTTTTGTATGCGTGTGCAACGGATGCGTGATGGTCAACAAAACTTCCTCAAACGCCTCCGCGTTCCAATACCGCAGCGGTTGCAAGTGTCTGGCGTACATCAAATCGCCTAACAATGCGGCACTGGCGATCGCCGTGGGCAAATTGATCCGTCCTGGTAACTGATCCACTGGTAGTTTCTGTACGACTGGTAACAACACTTTGCGCGCGCGCCCTGCATTGTTGGCATGCCAGCGCGTCTGGCCGGCGTCAGTGATATGGTCAACGGCTTCAACAGAGTCAAAGCTGACTTGCCAACGCTCAGGGGTACCAGTGACATTAATGCCACGCCGTTGTGCCAACTCGCGCAAGGTCAACAAGTGCTGCGGTTGGCGCAAGCGATTTTGGCGGACGATCCAGGTTTGCTTATCTGCTGTGAACCATTTTTTGTCATGCACGGCGCGAATGACATACGGGCGCACCTTAGCAATCACGGCAACCAAACTCGGTGCTTGCGGAATTGGCAGCTGTTCAAATAACGCCGCCAAGTAATTCAAAACCGCCGGGTACTCGCTTGGCAAAAAGTGCGCCTCAAAAATCATGTCCCCTAATAACACATGCTGCAGGACTTCTGGCGTGAAGCGCTGCACCACTTGGCGACCTTCCAAGTACATCTTGGCCACCAAGGCCTCATCCACGCGGTGGGCGAACTTGGCCTCAACGCCTTCGATGGTCAAGGGCTTGCGCAATTGTAAAAAGGCTTCCCAACTCATTTGCAACCGCGCTTGGTGCCACGGACTCAACTGGTCGCGCTTGAGCTGCGGGATCACCAAGCCTAAATGTGGCAGGCGAATGCGTTGATCTTGGATCATTTTTTTCAAGCCGGCGTCAAGGTCCACGCGGGTCGGCAACAACCAGCGTAAATAGACACTGTCGATCATAAAAGTTCTATTTTTGTGACTTTCAATTGGCAGCTGTAACGCCAATGCGGACAAAATTAAGTCTATATCGCCCCAATCAGTGGGTGGCTGATCGGTGGCAGAGCTGACGACTAGCACAAAAGCCGACAAGGTCATGTCGATCACTTGCACGGAGTATAAGGTGCTCAAGGCGGAATATTCGGGCTCCTCACGGAAAATTGCTAGGTTTTTCTCCACGGCATCATCTAAGTCGTGTCTCATCCACTCGCCTCATTTCCATTCAGATACTTTAATTATATCGGCTGAACACCTGGTGACCTAATTTATTGTCATGATGCCGTCAAAGCACAAAAAAAATTCCGAAAACATTGACGTTTCGGAACTTTTTTCTGAAGATTTAAACTTGCGGGAGCCAATAAGCCGACTCGATCACTTGGAGCATTTTGCGTAATTGGACAGTTTCGACAATGTCATGCACCCGCAAAATGTTACCGCCGCGCAAGAACATGGCAGATTCTGCGATCAAGGTCACGGCCAAACGATCATCTTTGGGCAAGTTGAACAACTGGGCACCAAAGCCTTTGCGCGAAATGGCCACCATCAACGGCCGCTTGAAGGCGTTGAGCAACTCGATATTGCGCATCATGGTGTAATCTTGTTGACCATCTGCGACTTTCGCGTAGCCGATGCCTTGATCTAACGCGATGCGTTCGCGCGCGATGCCTGCGTCCTCAAGGGCTTGTAAGTTCTTGGTGAAAAACGCCAGCATTTCTGTTGAAAGATCCGTATATTCCACATCGCGATTGCTGTGCATCGTCAACAAGCCGACGTTTGATTTCGCCAATAGCGGCAGTTTTTGCGGATCATCGACAAACGCATTCACATCGTTGATAATGTCCACGCCTGCATCGATGGCTCGTTGCATCACTGAATATTTGTAGGTGTCGATGGCCAGTGGCACTTGTGGGAAATTGGTGGTTAAGAAATCAATTACCGGCCCGACGCGTTGCCATTCCGTATCGGCGTCGATTTCAGTGAACCCGGGCCGAGTCGTTTGGCCACCGACTTCGATCACATCCACGCCAGCGTCAACCATTTTGGAAACTTGCGCGCGCATATCATCAAAGGCGACAAAGCGCCCACCATCATAAAACGAATCTGGCGACACGTTCAAAATGCCATAGATCAATGGCGTTTCCGTGACATCAAATTTGAAGCGGCCTGCTTGCCAGTACACGCGGTGCGCGTCATGAATGGCGTTGAGGTCAGCCACGGCTTCTTCATCCCCGGCTTGTTCAAACGCTTGAGTCATAGGCGTCAGCGCAGTGATCGGGACTAAAGCTTGGTCATCGACGACCACGAGATCAAAATGTGCTAACATTGCTTGCAGTCGTTCAGATTCCTCGGCTTGGGGATGAAAGGCCAACCCCACCATACGTTGACGCTGCGCGGTGGCGTAAAGATTTTGTTCTGCTAATGTATGACCAGTGGGAATTTCAAATTCAGAAATTTTCATAATAGCCTCCTCAAAATGTTGGGGTTAAGCAAACAATTGCGCCAAAGCCCGCCGCCTTGGCAAATAAGCACTGCGAATCGCGATCGGCATTTGCGCCAAGGTCATCGCTTCACCGTCAGGAATTAAAATTTGATCAAAGCCAGTCCCGGTTTGGCCTTGAGGCGCATCAGCTAAAGTCGCGTCCAAACTGCCAGTCGCACTTTGGACTTGATTGCTGGGACTGATCAACACCAACACCGATCGCAAGACCACCGCAGTATGTGCTGGGACTTTGGCTAACAAGGCGGCATTGGTTTCATGGCGCGGCAGTTGTCTGGCAGTGTGCACTCCGAATAATTCAGGATGACCGCTGACAAACAACCCGGAATCATCTCCGAGCACATAGGCTTCAGGATGGAATTGATGCGCCGCTTGCGCTTTGACCGTGGCGTTCGTCAACAAATCATCATCGCCTTCTGCCGGCATTGATTCGGTAATCATTTGCGCCGTGTGACCATAACTGGCTAACAAATCGGCAATTTCTTTGAACTTGCCGCGGTTATGGGTGGCAATTAAAAATTCAGTCACGGCAACAATCCTCCGATCAAATAAAACGACCCCGCGACTAACACCACATCCCCTGGTTTGGCCAAGGACACTGCCGCATCACGTCCGGCTTGCACATCAGGTACCAATTCTGAACCTGGGATCATGGTTTGCAAAACCTCACCAGCCAATGCGCGGGTCGGATGTTTTGGCGTCGTGACCCACACGTGATCTGCAGTTTGCGCCACTTTGGCCAATTGGTCAACGGCTTTATCTTTCAAAAAGCCTGCCACCAATAACAACCGACCCCCGACTGGCAATAATTCGCGAATCTGAGCCAATGCCTGCGGAAACGCGTCAGGATTATGACCGGCATCGACCATCACGGTTGGGTCATGTTGGATCACTTGCATCCGGCCAGGGAGTTGCACCACTTTCAAGGCATCAAGGACTTGGTTGAGATCGGACAACGCCTCGTGTTCAACTAACCACTGACCAGCAGCAATGGCAGTTTGGGCATTCGCCACTTGAAAGGCGCCAAGCATTTTGATCAAAGCTCCATCACCATTGGCAAGTTTCACCTGCGTGCCGGACCAAGTGGTGGCAACTGGCGTCAAGGAAACGTTACTGGCATCGAGCACACCGGCTGCCTGATGAGCTTTCGCGACTTGTTGAATCACTGCCAATGCTTCTGGGGTTTGATGACTGGCCACGACGACTTGAGTGCCTGGTTTAATGATCTGCGCTTTATTTTCTGCAATTTTTTCGATGGTATCGCCTAAAATCGCGGTATGATCCAAGGCAATGTGTGTAAACACGGCTAAATCTGGCGCGGCAATCGCGTTCGTCGCATCGGTTGCGCCACCTAAGCCGGCTTCAAGCACGATCCAATCACATTGCGCAGTCGCAAACCATTTCAAGGTCACCAACACGTCCCACTCAAAATCGGTGAACGCATCGACATCTAATGCCGCTTGCCTCATGATTTGACTCATGAGTTCAGCGTATTCATCCGCCGAAATACTTTGCGGACCAATTTTGGTTTGGTCTAATTCGTTATGAATCGCTGGTGACGCAAAATGGCCCACCCGATGGCCGGCATTTTGCAACGCTTGGGCCAAAAACGCGCCAGTTGAGCCTTTGCCATTGGTGCCGGCGATGTGGATCACACGATACGCGCGGTCTGGGTCGCCGATTTGATGCAAGACCTCAGCTAAGGCTTGGACACGACTGGGATCCGCTGCCAGCATCCGATGGTCCATATGAGTGCGCAAAGTCTGGTAATCAGCGGTTGCCATTGCGGTGTTGGGCCTCCTGTTGGAATTCTTGGCGTAATGCGAGATCCGTTTTGAACACACCGGTATAACGTGACGTATAAGTAAACAAGTCACCGCGATTGATCCCGCGCATTTCCATACACATATGCCGCGCGGTCACAGAAACTGCAATGCCTTTGGGGTCAAGCACGCGTTGGAGTTGATCGGCAATACTGGTGGTCAACACTTCTTGGACACTAGGACGCCGCGCGACAAAATCCACTAACCGGCCAAGTTTGCTTAAGCCAATGATACGTTTGTGACTCGGCATATAACCGATAGTGACATGACCAAAGAATGGTAATAAGTGATGCTCGCACATGGAATAAAATGGGATCTGTTGCACCATCACCAAGCCTGGATCTTCAGTGGTTTCAAAGACCTTGTAGTCTTTGAAATCCGCGGGTTTATCCAAAGAGCCAAACACTTCTTGATACATGCGCGCCACCCGTTCAGGCGTTTCGATCAAGCCAGGACGCGTGGTATCTTCGCCCACGGCATCCAGTAATTCCCGCACGGCGTTTTCAATTCGTTGTTGATCCATCAAAGTTCTTCTTTCTCTTGAGAATATGGGCGCACCCAGTTGTGATCAAGCGTGTGCATCAACAACTCGGCGATCCAAGTGGCGTGCGCTTTGTCGATCACTTCAAGCAGTGGCACTAACACAAAACGGCGGTTGGCCAATTCTGGATGCGGTAAAGTCAATTCCGGTGATTGCATATGGACATCACCATACACCAGTAGATCCAGATCCACACTGCGCGGCCCCCAGCGGACGATGCGTTGACGGTGCAAGGCGGCTTCGATGTCATGCAGGCGTTGCAGTAAGGCTTGCGGATTAAGTTCAGTTTCCACCACAACCACCTGATTGAGATAATCATCTTGCGGCACATCGCCGACTGGTTGGGTTTCATACACCAAAGACTGGCGCACCACTTGTACTTTCGGGGTTTCATCCAGCAATTGCACCGCTTGATGTAAGTTGTGGAACCGATCACCTAAATTCGCGCCTAAACCGATGTACGCTTCAGTCATCCGTGGACACCTCGATTTCCACCGCATCAAAAATGCCGGCGATCGGCACTGCGCCTTTGCGAATGGTCAAGGTGATGCCGGACACGTCAAATTGTTCGGTAAGATGTTTGAGCAATTGATTGGCCAACATTTCGATCAACTGATAGTGATGTGTGGTGACAAAATCATTGATGGCTTGATAAACCGCACCATAATCGATGGTTTCATTGAGATCGTCGTGTAACACTTGGGTTTCGATCGGCAAACGCAGCTCGATATCCACTTGTAGGCGTTGGCCGAGTTTTTGTTCCTCAGCAAACACCCCGTTGTACGTATGAAATTGCATATTTTTGATTCGAATCGCGCCCATTTTCGCCCTCCGCTAACATAATGCTTCTATTATACCGTGGATGACAGACGTGGACTAGCACAACACCCGATGAAAACGTTATCTCGGCGATTAATGTTCGGGTTACAGTTTGTGGCCATAATGCAGCCAGCCGGATTCCCGCTCACCTACTTGATCATACAAGTGTTGGGCGTTGATATTCGTCGTGCGCGTCATCCAGGTCACTTGATTGGCGCCATGTTGTTTGGCCCACTCAAAAGTCGCTGTCATCAACTGCCTAGCGATCCCAAGTCGGCGGGCATTGGGATCCACATACAAATCATTTAAGTCCACCACTGGCGTCAAGGCCCGTTTATCAAAGCGATAATATAAAAAGGCAAAACCGGCTAATTCACCATCGCGGTCAGCCACCAATAACCCGCCGAAATGGTTGTCAGGTTGGATCAAGGTGGTGAGGCGTTGAATTAATTTTTCATGATCTGGGACATGTGGGACAGGGCTGGATGCATAATAGCCATCGACCAAAGGCAAGATGGCTTGAATGTCGGCGATCGTGGCTTCTCGAATCGAAATCGTCATCAGAGATCCTCCATTAGTTTTCGCCAGCGTACCACAGGTTTAGACTTTTTGCCACTTCGAGGCTTGCGTGCTATACTAACAAAAAACAGGAGGTGTCAACATGGCACTGCATATCAACGCCCAAAATGATCTCAATGAAATGTTTGACAAGTTTGCCACCATGCCCAAAGAGCGTGACAAACAAGTCAACATTCCCATGACTGACGACCCGAAGAAAAAGGCCGATCAAGCCGCTGCCAAAGGCGACACAGAACCTAAAACCACGAAATAAATCACTTTTCGACCGATTTGCTCAGCGCAAGTCGGTTTTTTTGTAAACAAAAACCTTGAATGGTTAGTCCATCCGAGGTCATCAATTGATTTTAGTTGCGTTGCGGATACATCTTGGCCAAGGTTTCCAAGTTGGTTTTGGCGACGTCATCAAGGTCGATGTTCGCCCACAAAGCGATTTGGGAGAGATACCAAAGCACGTCACCCATTTTCTTTTCTAAAGCGTCGTGATCAAGATCAGCGCCTTGGAAGGTATACTTTTTGATTTGGCTGACCACTAAGCCAGAATCTGAGGCCAAGCCTAACGCCAAGTTCGTCAATACATGTTCGTTGCCAGCAAGCGTTTTGTTGGCTTCTTTTTGATAGTCATTTAATTCCACTAGTCTGCCTCCTCAATGCCTGCAGTTTGTTCCAACCATTTCCACACTTGCGGTTTGCCTTCGCCAGTTTCAGCAGAGAACAAAATCAAGTCGTCAGTTTGGTTCAAATCAAGGGTCTGCTTAATGGTGCGGATCACTTGATTGCGCTTGGCGCGACTGGTTTTGTCGACTTTGGTGCCGACGACTAAAGTTTTAATGTGGAAGTATTTCAAATATTGATACATCGACACGTCGTCTTCGCTTGGCTCATGACGCGCATCGACTAACAACACGGCACCATGCAACTGCTTGCGCGTGGTGAGGTATTCTTCGATCATTGCGGCAAATTTTGCGCGATCGGCTTTAGAGACTTTGGCAAAGCCGTAGCCTGGCACATCGACAAAATACAACATGTCTTCAAGAATATAAAAATTAAGCGTTTGGGTCTTCCCAGGCACACTGGACGTGCGGGCCATCGCTTTGCGGTCAATCAAGCGATTGATCAAGCTGGACTTGCCGACGTTACTGCGGCCGACAAAGGCGATTTCTGGAAAGCCGGTATCTGGGTATTGCTTGGCACTGACCGCTGAAATGGTCAGGTCAACGTTGTGGATCTTCATATTATCGGATCCCTCCTTATCTAACTCAAATAGTGTATCACGAAAACACCGAGCACCCTATTACAAAACCACAACGATTTGCAAAAGTGGCCAAAGCATGTTACCTTGTCTAGACACGAAGGAGGCTATCATGACAGAATTGACCCCTTGGCTGTTTTTAATGGCCAGCTTACTCACAGTGGTGCAACTCGGCTTCACGATCATTGGGGTGTGGTTACCGCGAAAAATCTGGTTAACCGCCAGTTATTTCGTGTGCCAAACCTTGTTGACGTTCGTGCAAGCTTTGTTTGTTGGCGGCACCGGTATTTTACGCGATTGGAATGTGATGACTGCTTATGATAATTGGTTTTTCGTGACGGCGACATTTTCTGGTTTCTTGTGGCTGACAGGCATGTTGATGCTCAGCCGCCGCACCCCACAAAAATAGAGCTGAGGAATCACCTCAACTCTTATTTGTTAGGCTATGAAGCTTCGCGAGAATCCTTCACGACTAATTCTGGTTTGCCTTTGCCTTCAACGGCAGCCTTGGTCACAATGGCCTTGGTCACTTCTGGACGGCTTGGCAGATCAAACATCAAGTCTTGCATCACGGCTTCGATGATCGAACGCAACCCACGCGCACCAGTATCGCGAACGATGGCTTTATGTGCGATCGCATGCAAGGCTGGGTTGGTGAATTCAAGTTCGGTGTGATCCAAGCTCAACAGCTTTTGATATTGCTTGACTAAAGCGTTCTTTGGTTCGGTCAAAATGTGAACCAAGTCGTCTTCGGTCAGCTTCTCAAGTGCGGCGATGATCGGGATACGGCCGATGAATTCTGGAATGATCCCAAACTTCATCAAATCTTCAGGCACGATTTGTTGCATCACGGACTTGTCTGGGTCATAACCGGCTTCTGGTGCTGATGCGCCAAAACCAATGGTCTTATCGCCCATCCGGTTTTTCACGATGGTTTCAATGCCATCAAAAGCCCCGCCGACAATGAACAAAATGTTCGTGGTGTCGATTTGGATGAATTCTTGTTGAGGATGCTTACGTCCGCCCTGCGGTGGGACATTGGCGATGGTGCCTTCCAAGATTTTAAGCAAAGCTTGTTGGACGCCTTCACCAGAAACATCACGGGTGATGGACACATTTTCAGATTTCTTGGCGATCTTATCGATTTCATCGATATAGATGATCCCTTTTTGCGCGCGTTCCACATCATAATCGGCTGCTTGCAACAGCTTCAATAAAATGTTTTCCACGTCTTCGCCGACATACCCAGCTTCAGTGAGCGTGGTGGCATCAGCGATGGCAAATGGCACATTCAAAATGCGAGCCAAAGATTGCGCCAGGAACGTTTTCCCGGAACCAGTGGGGCCGACTAAGGCGATGTTGGACTTTTGCAGTTCGGTATCGTCTTTGTCAGCGACTTCCATTTGGTTGACGCGCTTATAGTGGTTATAAACCGCCACGGCTAAGGCACGCTTAGCGGCATCTTGGCCGATCACATAGTCATTTAAGATGTTTAAGATCTCAATTGGCTTAGGTACTTCTAACAGGTTCTGGTAGGCATCTTCTTTGAACTCTTCATCGATGATTTGTTTACATAACTCAATGCATTCGTTACAAATATATACGCCAGGGCCAGCAACGATCTTCTTCACTTGATCTTGGGATTTCCCACAAAAGCTGCAGGTTACCGGACCCGTGGTTTCAACGTTGTCAAACATAGTAGTATTCAACCCCTTCTTGATAAGTCAATCATACCAAAACAGACACCGCCTGCATAGTGATTGGACTGGTCTAGCCTAACATAGTGACAAAAACCTTGCAATCAGAATCGACTTTCTTTTTGCAAGTTATTTTCAGCCATACATTGCGGGGCTTGTCCGTTAGTTCAAAACGTTGATCTGTTGGGCTTGTGCCACTGGGTACTCGTGAGCATCTTTGGCATTCAATAAATCCTCGCTCAGCGTAATCTCATAAATGGTTTGGTCTTGGTAAGGTTGGAAATAATAATGGCCAGTATTTAAACTCATATAACCGCGGTATTGCGTATAGTCACTGCCACCATTGGCCATCAATTTCTCGCCTTTGGGAATATTGACCGAACTGGTGAGATGGCTCAAGGTGTTGATCACGTTGGCTTCACCACTGACTTGCTCGGCATTTTGTCTGAGGTAGGCCATGCGAACAAAACGCGATGGTGAGGTATAATCGCCTGGCAACCCCATGGCCCCAGTGCCTGCGCCAAAACCGGTGGCTTTGACATCCCCATATTGCGTTGAGGCTTCGATTGTTGGCCGCAAATGTGGGTATTGATTCAAGTTGAGTAAATGCCAAGGAAATTGTGGTGAGTTCGTCATTACGCCAGCCGGGTCATCGAAATATTCCAAACCGTTACCAGTTTGCTCCAACACGATCATGGCCCCAGTTTTGTCGGCAACGACCCAGTGCAATGGGACGACGATTTTCATAAAGGGATTCGGGACCGCAACCACGTTTAATTGCGCGACTGCGGCTTTAACTTCAGCGACACTCGCGTAATGGCCTAACAAATAAGGCACCACTTCTGGACTGCCTAAGTTGACATGGTCTGCGAGGGGTTTTTCAGAGTAATTAGATTCTTCGAGATACAACGTCGCAGCGCCAAGGCCGGCTTCATTGACGCCGTCGACCACAAAATAGCCGCCGAGGTCACGCCCAGCACCACCAAACCCATATTGGCCGGCGAAGCCTTCAGCAGTCACTGTGGAATTAAAGTGATAATTTCTTGGGATCACAACGGGTCGACCACTAAGTTCAGCTTCAAAGTCCATCGTCCGGGATAAGTACCAGTTCTTGTCTGCATCTTCATATGTAAAACTTGTGCACATTGCCAACACTCCTGTCTAGTCTTTTAAGTATAGCGCTAAAGTGTTGACGGATGTAAGCAAAAAGTCGCAAACATTTTCGCCTGCGACTAGATGATGTTTACTTTTGATTGTGGATGGTGATTGTGGGTAATTTCCGCGTTTTCTCAAATGCGGATGGTACAACCAATTCTAATTCATCCAGCGTCTTATCTTTGAATGGTGTTTCGCTCAAGTCAACTCGCGCCATAAAATGATGCGAACTTTCGACCCAATAGAGAATGGGGGCAATTCGATTCTTGCCGATCCCTTTAGTATCATATTCATCGACGATTGCATGCTCTCGCTTAGTATCTGCCAATTGTAGATACATCAGATATGGTAAATCATCGTTTTGTAAAACCCGGTCTGAAGACGTGGTGCCACTCAAAGTAAAATTGAATTCCAATTGGTTATCGTGTAGGCTTGCAGGTTGAAATTGATACATTGCGGCACGATTCGGGACCTTCAACTGATTAGGCAATTCTGATAGCGCATAAATTTCAGGCTTTGACCAATCCGCAACTTCAGCATTGAAGGTGAGGCTTGAAATTTTCTTAGGTAAAGCGACTGTCTGAAACTCGTAGATACCTGATTGTTTTGTTGATTTATGCTTGCCAAGCGCACCTAAACCATAATCTTTCTGACTGCCATTGATATGGATATTTGAAATACCAAAGAGATAGTCTCTTTCGTTAACCGGTTTGGTCACTCTTAACCGCAACGACCCGATCCCGCCATCAAAATTTTCTGCCGACAAGACTTTGATGCGATAGCCCGAAACTGATGTTTGACCTTTAAATGCCACTTTCACCGGCTTGCCGGCTTTCAACTCCAGATTGAAGCGGAGGTTAATCTTCTTGCCGAACATTTTAGTAAAGACCAAAGGCACTTGAATTTTTCTTCCCGAGGCCAAATGATCCACGTTCCCAACCAATTCGAATGTATAGGCGTGATCTTTTTGTAAGTTCCAACTGGCCTTGTTCATATGAAGATGATTGCTCTTGCTTGCAAGGTGATAAACAATGTTGCGTCCTGAGGTGGTCGCATGATCATCAATTCCTGAAACGACCCCACGAACACCGATCGTCCTTCCTTGCACATAGGCACTCTTTAATTTGATGGTTACCCCATTATCCGATTGCGTCCGATTCACACCTTGAAGCTTCCCAGCGTTCGCAACAATCGTCAATTCAGCTGATTGAAATAACTTACCGATCACTGGAACTTTTGCCAGGACTTCTTGCACCGGCGGTAACGTTGCGGCACTTACGCCAAAAATGATCATCGCAACTGCAATCGCGCTGACGATCCACGGCCACTTGCGGCGTTTGGGATGCATCGCGCTTAGAATCGTTTGTTTAGTTTGATCGGGATGAACCGGCTGGGCTTTTTGTAAGTCATTGACCCAACGTTGAAATTTGTCAGTTGGCAAAATAATCATCTCCTAACCAGTCGCGGAGCTGCTGTTTCCCACGGAGTAACTGAGACTTGATCGTGTTCGGCGACAATTTCGTAATTTGCGCAATTTCTAAAATCGACAGGCCATTGAAGTAATGCATCAGTAAGGCTTGACGGTTGGCATCATTAAGTTGTCGCAAACCCGCTAGCAAATCCAGCCGCTGTTCGCTTGATAGTTCATTGCCAGCAACCGGCACTACAGGAAGTTCTTCTATCAAAATGGGATCATGGCGGCGCTTACTGTAGCGTCGGTAACACTGCCGGATCAAAATCTTAGTCAACCAGGTTTTGAAAAACTGGGGCTTTTGCAGTTTTTTGATGCCACGTATCGCTTGCAAAACCGTGTCACTGATTGCATCTTGCACATCGGTATCATTGCTTAAGTACAAGTAGGCTGTCCGCTCAAGATAATCGGCGTTCTCCAATAATAAGTGCTCCAGCGCCGGCAAGTCCCCATGCATCGCCAAAATAATGTCATCCACCAACCCCACCTCCTATACTCATTAGTGCACCCTGCATGACAAAAGGTTGCTTGAATTCAAAAAAATACCGCGAAAATTTCTCGCGGTAAATTCTGACTATTCTGGAATATCTTTTGACGGTAAGGCTTCGATCACAAAGCAAGTGATCCCAACTGCTGCTGAGATAAACAAAGCCGTGTTGGATTCGTCACCAAACACGATGGACGCAAAGGCTTCAATGACCAACAAGATCACATACACCCACCAAGGCACGCCCGCATCGCGGAAACGCCGAATCGTTAAGCTCAACCCCGGTAAAAGCACTGCCAAGGCAAACAATAAAAATACGCCGACTACAATCAATAGTGGAATGACACTTTTACCCGTGAATTGGCTGAGATCATCAAGCTTCGACCAGTTCACAACGCTACCCACGGTCACGATGATAAACCCGATCATCGCAATCAGTGAAATGATTGCATACCACAGGGTCCACCACCAGTACTCCCGGCGCGTCGAACGCCCGGTAAAGTTCACATAGTTGCCGAAAAATGCGCCAATGGCACCAAACCCCTTGGCGCCATAATACTTGTTGCCTGTAGCTGCTGCCACACTTTCTGTTGCTTTTGCCATTTTCATCACTCCTCATGCGTATTATCGCATGAATATTAACAGCGTCAACTAACAGTTTTGTTATAGTAAGCGGATGCAAGCCACGCCTAAGATCATCACAAGCAAGCCGATGAGTTGCAGTGCGGTGACTGGATTACGTTTGGCACCTAGCCAGCCGAATTGATCAATGGCCAAACTGCCAGCCATTAAGCCCAACAGTACGATAACGACTGCTAATCCTGTGCCGATCGTTGGGGCTAGATAGGCATTGCCGAGGACAAAGCAGGCGCCGATCAAGCCGCCGATCCACATCCACCAACGATGTTCATTGCGCGTTTCGTTGAACGTGATATGGGGATGCAAAATTAACACAATAACGAACAACGCCACAGTCCCAATGGCAAAACTGATGAATGCTGATTGTTGCGCCGAACCTAACACGACCCCTAAGTGCCCATTGACCGCAGTTTGACTCGCAGACAACATACCGGCAATAATGCCCCAACCACGCCACAACCATAAAGCAGGATTGGGTTTAGTCACCGGCACACCGACGTCCTTGCGACGAGCGAAGTATCCAGGTAAAGCCACGGTGATCAACACCCCCGCAATCACCAGCAACGCTCCGATCACGCGCATGGTGGTCAACGGATTGCGCGCGGTATCAAACCACCCACCGTTATCGATCAACAAGCCCATTAAGATCTGTCCAAGTACTGGAAAGATCACAGTTTGCACGGCACCTAGTTGGGGAAACAGCAAAATATTTGACGTTAAGTAAATCACGCCAAATATTCCACCTAACCACAACCACCAAGGCAAGCTGCTGATGGTGGCCAACGTTGGGATAAGCCGTTCACCTTGGACCAACACCACTCCCGCCAATCCCACGGTACCAATGGCAAAACTGATCAAGCTCGACCAAAATGGGGAGCCAAAAGCATCTTTCAAGCGTGAATTGATACTGGTTTGAATCGGCAAGCCAAAGCCGATCGCTAAGCCAATCAGGATCGATACCATATTACTCTCCTAATTTATCCAATTGGGCGATGTCTGAAGCTGAAAGCGTGATGTTTTCTGCAGCTAAGTTTTGGCGCGCATGGTCAGCGTTCTTCGTGCCTGGGATCGGTAAGATCACTGGACTCTTTTGCAATAACCAAGCCAAGGCAATTTGTGCCGGACTGGCATCATGCGCTTCTGCAATCGTCGACAACACGTCGCCTTTCAACAAACGTCCAGTCGCCAGCGGGAACCATGGGATGAAGGCCAAATGACTGTCAGTGGCATATTGCAACACGTCTTCATCAGCCCGATCGATCAAGTTGTAGCGGTTTTGAACGGAAACAATCGGGGCAATTTTTTGCGCGGCTTTGATTTGGTCAACGGAAACTTGTGACAAGCCGATTTGCTTGATCTTGCCTTCTTTTTGCATGTCGGCCAAGACGCCAATTTGGTCTTCAAGCGGATAATTGGCATCGATGCGGTGCAGTTGCAACAAGTCAATATGATCCAAGCCTAAGGTAAACAAGTTCATCTCGACTTCTTGGCGCAAAAATTGTGGTGCGCCTAATGGAATCCATTGATCTGGTCCTTGGCGCGTAAACCCAACCTTCGTCGCCACGGTAACATTAGCATTAGGCCGTTGACGCAAGGCATCCCGCAAATACAAATTGGCATAAAATGGCCCATAAGAATCAGCGGTATCAATGAAGTTCACGCCGGCATCGATGGCCGCAACGATCACGTCACTGGCGGCTTTCGGATCTGCAGCTGGTCCCCACACGCCTTTACCTGGCAGTTGCATGGTGCCATAGCCTAAACGCTTGACTGTTGGGCCATCTGTAAATGTAAATGTGTTTGACATAGAATTGCTTCCTTTCCTATATTACATAATAATAGTAAGCCCCTAAACCGTTACTGATGTCAAGTTTTTGGACCTGCTCAATTCCACAAAAAAATACCCAACCAGTATTTCGGCTAGGTATCCGTTTCATTAATCGACTTGTTGTTCGAAGTTCACCACAGCGCCGCGCAAGTTGGCTTCGCCGAGATATTCGCAAGGCAAAATTTCTGGCGTAATATCGCCAATGCCAACGCGCGCCTTGACGGCATCCACAGCAGCACGCACGCCATCTAAGAACTTGGCATTTTCACTGATGGCCCCACCGATCAGGATGCGCTCAGGGTCAAAGGCATATTGTAAGTTGAAAATCGCTTTGCCTAACACGGCTTCAGCGTCAGCGACTAAGCGCATCGCTTGCGGATCGCGAGCTTCGGCGCGTTCAAACAAGGTTTTGCCATCGATATGATCTCCTGTGGCAGTATTGTAACGGTTGGCTAAGTTAACTGGGGACACGATTTCACTCAAGGTGCCTTCTGGCCGCATCAACATGTAGCCAAATTCACCACCGTACAAGTGTGCGCCATGCCAAATGCGATCATTGACGACCACCGCACCACCGACACCAGTCCCGATCACTAAGAACAACAAGCTGTGATGACCCACGCCAGCACCAGCCGCTAATTCTGCCAATGCCGCACAGTTGGCATCATTTTCCAACGTGACTGGCAAACCGAACAAATCAACTAAGCGCGGTTGGATCTCAAAGTTGTGAATATATGGGATCGCGCTGGCGCCTTCGATCACGCCAGTGGCTTGGTTGACAGAACCAGGCGACGAAATCGCGACCCCTTCCACTTCTGCATCCCCGCGCACGGCATCCGCGCCGTCTTTTAACACTGCATAGAAATCATCAATATTATCTGGCGTTGGCCGACTTTGCACTGGGCCTAAGGTGTCGCCATCCCATAAAGAGAACTTAATACTGGTACCGCCGATATCGATCGCAATTAACTTTGTCATGTAAGGACCTGCTATATAAAACGTGGAAGAATGTCTAATGACACTAGCAAGGATTTATATATTTCCTTTCTTAGTTGTCCATTCTAGTTTCATTTGGTCCCGTTAGCATCAGTGTTCCTACCGCGATATAAATCTTGGCAACATTGACTGACTCTTGAACCTTTCAGGGTTTAGCCTACCCCTTAGCGTATTGAATTAAATTCTGTACCGCATTGGCATCGCGTTCTAAGCGCGCGCCGCATGCGTAACAGTGATACTCGTGATGTTTCGTATGATGCAAAGCATTGCCAGCTAACGTCAACTTTTCCGCGCCAACTTTAACCTCACCACATTGACTACAACGCTGCGTGCTTGGATAGTACCGGTCAACCATAACCAATTCGCGGCCATACCATTCAGCCTTGTACTGCAACAATTGCTTGAAGCGACCAAACTGGGAACGATGAAGGTTCTTCGCTAAGTGTTTGTTCATCTTCATGTGTTGCACATCTAGGTCTTCAATGGCAATCGTACCGTTATCTTGGATCAGCTGCGTCGTAAACTTTTGCATCAGGTCATTTTGAATCCGAGTGACTTTTTGATAACTGCGCTGCAACTTGGTTATCATTGCGCGATAGTTATTTGATTGAAAGCGTTTAGGATTCTCATTTCGTTTGCGAGCGAGGCGCCGTTGATACAAAGTGATGCGAGTATAAAGATCAGTGAGCTGGTCCGTCAGTACGCGAATCGTTTTAGTCTGCTTGTCGTCGTTATAAACGAATCTACCAATATTGGCATCAATACCGCAAATGCGCTTATTGATGGGCAATGATTGAGATTCGTCGACTTCGATGCTAAGACTGGCGTAGTAGCTATCCGCATCGCAATTTACCGTCACTTGGCGGAGCAGACCATGCCATCTCGGGGCTTCCGCTAAACGAACCGGATACCAGTCGCCTTGATATCCTTGTGGTTTATCCAGACAAAGTTTTTCGTCAACAATCTTCGCACGGTCGGTTTTAAAGACTGGACGACTTTTCTTGCGGGATTTGAACTTTGGTCGTTCATGGTTTGGCATTTTTGGGTTGAAGAAGTTTTTCCAAGCTTGACCTAAGTCATGAACCGCTAGCTGAAGTATCCGAGCCGACTGGGCATATTGCCAGTCGGCCTTGTTGTCGACAAGGTCATCACGCACCTTACGTTCGTTGGGGCGCATCGACTTATCTTGCAACACCAATGATGCGTCATACATGCTATTCCAAGTTTCAAGGGCTTGATTATAGCAATAACGTCTACAATGACAAGCGTTATCGATAAATTTCTGCATCGTCTTGTTAGGATAACAGCGCACCTTGTGAGTCTTGAGCATTGAGCTTCACCTCCTTGAATGCATTGTATACAAGAGAAATGAAGTCATCCTGTCAAGACGAGATGAAAGTCGTCATTATCTGCTCATGGGTAACCAATATTGATTTCACGAGTATCCCATGTTGTGGTGAGTCGTCTGCTTGCCTTCCACTGATTGCCACAAGCAATAGATTCGCCACAAGTTGCTACATTATTCAATATTTTGAATTACCGATACACACCTCCCGATTTTTGTATCCGCATTCATTTTACCACAAAAGGCATATTCTTTATAAAATTAGCCCAGCCTTTCACGCAAAAAAGTTGCAGCACCGGCCACAACTTTTCCACTAAAAATCATTCACATCGATCACCGTATAGGATCGCTGATCAAACACATTGCGACTGGTGGAGTATTCCACATTCTCGCCATTGGTCAACCACACCACTTGTTCGACTTCCAGCATCGGCGTGTGCTCACCGGCGCCTAAGTACTGTTGATCGAGTTCTGTGGGCTCGCTGGCGTGGATCTTGCGATACGCCCCGCCGAACACCAACTTCAAATCATTATGAATGTATTGGTAAATCGACTGGGTGAGGATCTTTTTGGTCAAGTCCGGCACCAAGCGCACAGGCATATAGGTGTGCTCTAAGATAAACGGCTTGTCATTGAGCTTGCGCAACCGCAAAATGTCATAAATTGGCTCGCTGGTTTTACAATCCAGCTTTTCAGCGATTTCAGGCGTAGGAAATGCCAGTTCAAACAACAGGGGCACACTTTCGACATGATCAGCGCCTTGTTGTGCTGACAACCCATCAAAGGCGTTGGCTGGTGAATCATAGGCATCCCCTAACGGAATCTTGCCGAGCACAAAGGTCCCTAAGCCGGATTTTTTGTAAATCAAGCCTTCACGCGCTAAGCCGTCTAAAGCCTTTTTCACCGTGATCATTGACACGTCGAATTCTTCGGCGAATTGTTTTTGATCTGGGATCATGGTTTTCGGCGGATAAACGCCTGACAAAATGCGCTCACGAATTTGATTGGCGATCACTTGATATTTTTTCATGCTATACCTACATTCTTAATCATTTCACATAGGTTAATTGTAGCATGACATATCACTTGCGGCGAAAGATTATGCGTTTAGTTGCTTCACGACGTCGGCTGGCAGCGTCAGCGTCATCACGAAATCATCACCCAGCGCCAAACTTTTAGGAAAACGCACCATATTACCGATCAAATACCCGCGCGCCGTTTGCTTGTCATCAGCGGTGACTGCTAAGCGACCATCGGCTTCAAACGCACAAGCGAAATGGTGCCCATCTGCCTCGTATTCAACCATGGTTCAGCCTTCCTTCAATAGTTGTTCCGCAGCGGCCAGGACTTTGTCGCCTGCCATCATGCCATAATCTTGCATATTGATGACTGCCATCGGGATCTTCGCGGCATCAGTTTTGGCTTTGACGTCACCTTTCATATAAGCGACCTGGGGGCCGAGCATTAACACATCTGGATGCGTGTTTTCTAATTGATTATCAATATCTGACACGCTGGTCGCGAAAATGTTGTAATCACGTCCCAGTTTTTTCGCTGCGGCTTGCATTTTGGTCACGAGCAAACTGGTGGACATCCCTGCAGAACAAGCCAACATAATAATTTTATCAGCCATTATTTAGCCTCCTCAGCCATTTTTTCAGCTTCTTGTTTGACTAAGATCTGGTCATACTTCTTGGCAAATGGGAAATAGATCAGAATCGAGATCACCAAGGTGCATGCTTGCCAAATCGCCATTTTCCAACCGCCGATGAAGAATCCGGAAATGATCGCCGGTGTCGTCCAAGGCGCGGCGACCCCATTAAGCGGTGGCACGATGCCAAAGTAGATCACCAAGTAAGTCGTCAAAGCGATCACCACAGGCGTCAAGAAGAATGGAATGGCCAAGAATGGATTCATGACTAAAGGCAAGCCGAACAAGAATGGTTCATTGATGTTGAAAATCGCTGGCACCAGTTCGATTTTCCCTAACGTCTTCATTTGTGTGGACTTGGCGGCAAACAACGTGAAAATCACTAAGCCGATGGTGATCCCGGACCCGGTCAAGTTGATGAAGTTGTTGTAAAACTCGTTGGTGACGATATGCGCACCGTTAGCTAAGCTCAATTTGCCGGCATGGTACAACGCCGCGTTGGCCGCGGTGTTTGGCATTAAGAACACACCAGCGATGGTGCCGACGATCAAGCCGCCATGCACCCCGAAGAACCAGAAGAACGACACCGCAAAGCCGATGATGATCGCACCGAACAGTGAATCAGACAGCCCTTGCATTGGCATTTCCAAAAGCGTGTAGACGTATTGCAACAGATCGGTATTCATAAAGGTCTTAAACCCGGCGTAAACCAACATCGCCACGCCTAGGATCACGCCAGCTGGGATCATCGCCGTAAACTGCTTAGCCACAGAGCTTGGCACTTGTTCAGGTAACGTGATCTTCCAGCCTTTTTTCAACATGCCAGAGTAGGCCCAACCAGTTAACAAGCCAACGATGATCGCACCGACCATGCCTTGGCCGCCTAACCAAGTGACATTGAAGACCCCGGTGACGGGATTATTGACCAAAGTTTGCAAAGCATGCGGCAACTTGTCGATGTTGGCAGTCACAGCCTTGGCCGAAAGATTGCCAGTGCCGTTAGCCATGGCCGTTTTCAATGGATTGTCAGTTTGCATTAATTGGATCAGCAAGAATGCAGACAAGCTGGTCAACCCGGCAGGCAAAGGTTCATAGCCTTCATTGCGCACATAGACATACGCCATGCCAACGACCGCCCACAAGGACAACACGCCAAACGTTGCGGTATAAGCTTGGCTGAAGAATGCGGCCCAGCCAGAATCATTCAGCGCTTGGGCCACGGCTGGAATTGGAATGTTGGATAAAATCAGAAAAATCGAGCCAACAATGATAAATGGCAAGGAATAGATCATCCCGTCTTGCAACGCTTTGACGGCTTTGGTGTTCACGAATTTCATCACCGGTGGCATGATTTTGGCGTTGACCCAGCTGCCAAATTTCGAATTATTTTCCATTATAATTTCTCCCCATTAGAACCAAAGACTTGTTGAAACCAGTAAAAACTCTTTTTCGGCACACGGCGCAAATCCCGGAGATCATGATTGCCGCGGTTGACGTACACCGCGCCGTAACGCTTTTCCATATCGGCGTGAGAGCTTGGGATGTCGATCAAGCCCCAGCCCAGATAGCCGAGCACTTCGGCGCCATCTTCAAACATCGCCGCTTGCATCGCTTGAATGTGGGCGCGGTGGTAATCGATGCGTGCCGTGTCGTCGATTGGGTGTTTGCCGTCCCAAGTTTCATGAATGCCGATGCCATTTTCGACTGGGAACACTGGCACTTGGTATTGGTCATATAACTTGGTGATCACATTGCGCAAACCCAGCGGATCGATGGCCCAACCCCATTCGGTTTGGGGCACAAATGAATTTTCTTCAAAACTATGCGCCAAATACCGATTGACGGGTGTGCCGTCTGGGATCTTAGTCGCATCCACCACCGCGGAACGATAATACGAAAAGGCGATGAAATCAGCATGTTGTTGCGCTAATACTTTGGCATCGTCCGGTTGCCAGTCGAATTGCAAGCCAGCGCGTTTGATATAGCGCCATACTTCTGGTGAATAATGGCCATTGACATAAGCCGAATTTAAATTGTTATTGAGAAATTCATCCAGTTGCCGCGCTGCAAAAATCGTTTTCGGATCCGCATCTTGCGGATAAATCGGCGTATAAGCTAACATGCCACCGATTTTGACATCAGGATACGTTTGATGGACAAACGCATCAAGTCGCGCATGTGCCAACATGGTGTGATGAAAGATCTGATACATTTCCGGTAAGGTCTTCTCACCTTTGAGATAGCCGGAAATGTTGAACACTTCATCGGTGAAGTACAAGTTGTGTTCATTGAACACCAACCAGTATTTCACCCGATCGTGAAAGTGCGCGATCATGGCTTGCCCGAAGCGAACGAAAGCATCCACCGTGTGCCGCGACATAAAACCGTTATATTTTTTTGCTAAAGCCAACGGCATATCGAAATGATACAAGCAAACCATTGGCGTGATCCCACGCGCGATGCACGCGTCGATCAACCGATCATAAAAAGCGATCCCGGCTTGATTGAATTCACCATCCCCATCAGGCACCACCCGCGACCATGAGATCTGCAAGCGATACATGTTCATGTGCATCGCCTGCATTAAATCAAGGTCTTCTTCATAGCGATGATAATCATCGATCGCCACTTGCCAATCGCTGGTATTGGGTCCTGCGGGGCGTACATCATAAACGGATCGGCCTTTTCCGTCTAGTTGTGCGGCCCCTTCTGTTTGCATACTCGAACTTGAATTTCCCCAGAAAAATGTGTCAGGCATTCTGTCTGTCATTGACACCCTCCATGATTCAATTTGTTAGAAAACGTTTCCTACGTGAATAAGCATAGCTTGTTCGTTTTAACTATGCAAGTGTTTTCTTTTAAAGAATATGCTTTTTAAAATTAACCCTATGAATTATTAAGAGTCAGTAAACCGCCGAGCACGCAAAAAAGCCTTGATCAGGATTTTTCCCAATCAAGGCTTGCCAATAATGATTCCGAAACAAAACAAAGACCGGTAACTCCCGTGGAATAATTCCACGCGCATCCCCGGTCCTAAGTGCCCTCCGCAAAGGGTCACCGCTATCGTCTTAACAGAACAACATATGATCAGCATCAAGACAACTCCACATATCAAAATTGTTTCAACGTCAAACAAAAAACACCCGCCAGCTTCTCAGCCAGTGAGTGTCCCATTTAAACGAATTAAGCTTCGTTAGCGGATTCAGTGATCACGCGGATCGCTTTCTTCACGCCAATATCATGCTTCAACATGTCATCGGAAAGCGCACGACGAACGGCGTCTTCTTCCATGTTGTATTCGCCGGCAAGGTCTTTAACTTCTGCAGAGATTTCATCTTCAGAAGGCACGATCTTTTCAGCAGCAACGACAGCTTCAAGCACCAAGTTAGTCTTAACGCGAGTTTCAGCGTCAGCGGCGAATTGCTTCTTCAAGTCTTCTTCTTTAGTGCCAGTCAATTGATAGTACATGTCTGGGTTGATGCCTTGGCGTTGCATGTTGCCAAGGAATTGATCCATTTGGTTGGACACTTCGGAATCGATCATAGCTTGTGGAATCTCAGTGATTTCAGCGTTTTCAACTGCTTTGCCAATGGCTTGTTCTTCCTTGGCGTTGTCAGCAGCTTCAGCCTTCTTAGCCACGAGTTCGTCTTTGATCTTGGACTTCAATTCGTCTAAGGTGTCAACGTCTTCGTCTAAGTCCTTGGCAAAATCATCATCTAAGTCAGGCAATTGCTTGGTCTTAACTTCGTGGATGGTGGTTGCAAATTCTGCATCCTTACCTTTGAGGTCTTCTGCTTGATAATCTTCTGGGAAGGTTACTTTAACAGTGACATCTTCGCCAGCTTTGTGGCCAACCAGTTGGTCTTCAAAGCCAGGGATGAAGGAGTTTGAGCCGAGTTCCAAAGAGTAGTTCTTGGCAGTGCCGCCATCAAAAGCCACACCATCAACAGTACCAGCGTAATCGATGGTTACCGTGTCGCCTTTTTCAGCCGCAGCGTCTTCTTTGAGGACTAATTCAGCTTGGCCTTCGCGACGTTTTTGTAATTCTTCTTCAACGTCTGCTTCGGATACTTCGCGGTCTTGCTTGTCCACGTCTAAGCCTTTGTAATCGCCAAGCTTAACTTCTGGCTTAACGGTAACAGTTGCTTTGATGACCCAAGCTTCGCCTTCGTCCATTTTGTCGACGTCGATTTTTGGTTGGTCCACTGGTTCGATGGCAGCTTCGTCAACGGCAGCTTCGTAAGCGTCTGGCAAAAGAATGTTCAATGCGTCTTCGTATAAAGCCGCTTCGCCGTACATACGATCAAAAACCGTACGAGACACGTGACCTTTACGGAACCCAGGAACGTTCAGGCTCTTTTTCACACGGTTGAACGCCTTGTCCAACCCTAATTTAATTTGTTCTTGTTCGATTTCAAAAGTCAATACGCCATCATTAGCGCCTTGCTTTTCCCATTTTGCAGCCATGCTGTACCTCCGACATAGTCATTTCGTATTACATACCTAACCATAATACCCAAAACAAGGCCATTTGTAAACGAAAAATGCTAATCTACCGCGGCTTCCATCAGCCAATCATGCTGGGGATCGTCGCCAACGACGAAGGCATGCTCCCCGACTTTGTGAAATCCGCGCTTCATATAGAAAGATTTGGCTGGTTCGTTGTGTTCCCACACCCCTAACGCAATGGTCGGCTTGTGAAATTTCTTCGCCATCGCCAACGCATGCGCATATAATTTGCCGCCTAAACCTTGACGTTTGTGATCAGGCAAAATGTAGATGCGTTCAAGCTCCAACGCGTTGTCAGCTTTGACATCTGCGGTGACGGCTTGATCGATATTGAGTTTGAGGTAGCCTGCAGGCGTGCCATCGACGGTGACGAACCAAAATGTCGTGCCTGGCGTATGTAATTCTTTGGTCAGTTGCTCAGGTGCATATGCAGTATCGAGAAATTCTTGCATATCTGCTGGCGCTGTATTGGCATCAAAGGTATCAGCAAAAGTAACGCGGGCGATGTGCACTAGTGTGGGGATATCTTGATCAGTGACTGGAACGATTTGAATGTTTGACATGTGAGTGACTTCCTTAATATTGACGTTTGCCACCATTTTTGACAAATTGCCAATCGTGATCAACATTGTCACACATTTGCGTGAGGAGTTGTTCTAAAGTGGCGATTTGTTCTGGTGACATGTGTTGAGTGGCCATGTTTAATGAATATTGATTTTCTCGGCGAATCGGCTCGTAAGCTTGTTTGCCTGCTTCAGTGGCATACAGCCGTTGACGTTTCGCATTTTGTGGATCGGGGTGTTTTTCCACGAAACCTTGCTTGCACAACTTTGCGACACTGCGAGCGACGGTGGCGCGATCCACTTTCAGCTGGTTGACCAATTGTTCTTGAATGATGCCTGGGGTTTCCACGATACGGACTAAGTATAAATACTGTCCTCGAGTGAGATCGACGTCGCGAAATTCAATATTTGAAATACTGTCGAGTGCGCGGGCGATCACGCCGATCGAACGTAAAGCATCCATAGGCTCACCTCCAATAAATTTGAGTATACAAGCGACATGTTGCAATTGCAACATATATTTTCAGCAAAGAAAAAGCCCTGATTGCTTAGGACTGCTTCAATGCCCGTAATTTCAAACATGCTTGAATGATCCGCCATGCAGACGTCAAAATCAACACCACAGCCAGCACTGGCATCAGTTTTTGACCATCTTGCAATGTGGTCCAAAACAACCACATACTGATGCCAATAGTCACTGCAAAACAAACAATATTAAAGATTAAATCCTTAGCAGGATCTTTTCCCCGCGTTTTACAATCAAGTTAGCCACTATCGTTAGCACTCAGACAAAATA
>NZ_AZEU01000130.1 GCF_001435035.1 Lacticaseibacillus manihotivorans DSM 13343 = JCM 12514 | reverse complement strand
AATTTACACCGGCAAAAATTGAACCATTATATGCTGAATCTGAAGTTGTACCTGCATAACCATTAATTGAATGATCTTTATTAGTGTAGTTTGGATCATAAGCCTTAACAGAAGTGTGATCTGCTGAGGTTAAATAAGCATCTGAATACTGTCCACCCTTCATTGTTACAAATTCAGCGGCTTGAAAGTCAGCACTATAACGAGTTGCATCATGATAATTCAAAGAACCGATTGTTAAATAGCTATCTGTACCTAAATTAACAGCTGAATCGTCAGATTTATAAAAGAATTTAACTTTTACTTCCATACTTTGAAGCGGCATCTTAAAGTTGACCCCACCGTATAAATCCTGACAAAATTCAATTTTAGCTGATGAGTTCTTGTTCTTCCAACTATCATTATATTTAAAATTGTCATATTTTATAACAGC
>NZ_AZEU01000129.1 GCF_001435035.1 Lacticaseibacillus manihotivorans DSM 13343 = JCM 12514 | reverse complement strand
GGAAGGCCTTCAAGGGATAAAAACTATCCTTCAACACCAGTTGACAAATTTCCATTCTTTTCTTCATGGCGACGCATCAATTCTGCGTATAAGCGGTAGTAATCTTCTTCTTGGGCGATGGTTTGCCATTGGATCAATGGGGCGTGGTCATTGCCGTAATATTGATCGATCAATTCTGATGAGGTCAGCGTGGTAATGATCACATCGGCATCTGGATGCTCCGTATTTTCAGCCAATTTGACAAAGCTGATCCCATCTAAGAAATGCAAAATGTCGCGTAAGGTGAAAGTCCCAGGTTCGATCAACACCGCCACGGAAAGTTGGTGATCGGCATCCAGTTCTGGGAAGTCGTCGCGCACCACGCCGTAAATGATCCGGCGCATGATGCCTTGATAAGGGCGCATCGCCGCGGCATCGCCTTCGAGATTTTGAAAATAAGTATCGATCAAGGCAGGCAAGCGGCCAAACGCCGCAGCATTGCGGTCTTCATCGTAAAAATCCAAGCGTTTGGAGAAGTCGCCACCAAACAACCAGTAAGAATAGGTGATGCGATATAAGTTGGCGCGCAATAATTCATGGTCGTGGGCGGTGACTTCTAGGAGGTCTGGGTTTTGCGCGACTAAGTAATGGATCAACCCATCGGCAAAATGCGCCACTACACTATCGCGGCGCTTAAAGTGGTCGATTAACCAATGATCCGCGGCGGTAGGCTTGGTGCCAAGTGATAAAAAGTGGATCCGACAGAAGTAGAAAAAGCCACTTTCATTGGTCGATACCCAAGCTTTATCTGCTTGAATCACATCAGGTAAGACTTGCGCACCAGGCGCTTGGGTCAAGCGCGTAAACGCAACTTCTTGTGGTAACACGTTGCCTTGTTGCATGCGCATATGTTGGACCATCATGGCCAGCAAATCTTGTTTTGCCAAACTCGGGTCAGCGGTGAACCATTGGCCTTGATAAGTATGGGCGATTCGCGAGCATTCGGTTAAACACAGTTCGCAGTCGGCGTTGCCTAAAGGCCAGCCTGCGCCGCGATAGCCTAAAATAAAGAAGTTTAAAATCACCATGCGAATCCGCAACTCGCTGCCTTCAAGGCCCCAAGCACTGGTGTTTAAGGTGACGCCTTTGGATTGTAAGTAGGCCTTGAAGGGCTCCACGCGGCGGCGTAAAGTGGAGATACTGATATCATGTTCGGTACAAAAATCATGCACATCAGGCGTTGGCGTTTTGAATAAATAATCAAAAAAGGCAAACGCCATTGAATGGTTCAGCAAGTGGAAGCGATACTGGTCCACCGATACATTTTGGGCGAGAATGTTGAACGCTTCTTCGTCAGCGGTGGACACAGTTTTGGGACTCATCGTTTGCAGATCCGCCATGATGTCTTGAAAGGCATTGTAGGTTTGTGAGTAGCTGAGCTGCGCTTCTTGGCTCAATTTGTTGACGGTGAAAGCTGTATTTTGTAGGGCTTTGAGCACGCGATAGACGCGGTAGTTGATCGTTGCCCGTTTATCGAAGAAGTAAGCTTCAAACATCGTTAGTCTCCTCACATGAAATTACCGTAAGTATAGCACATCAAACGCTTGCCAAGAAAGGAAAGTCATGCCAACCATCACAAAAATCACCCCGCAAAAACGCGCCGGGCGCTTCAATTTATTTTTAGATGAAAAATTTGCTTTTGGGATCAGCGAAAGCACGCTGGTGAAATTCCGCTTGACCAAAGGGATGGTGTTGGACGAACTGGCACTAAAAGACGTCTTAGCCGCCCAACAACAAGCCGAAGCCAATAGCACTGCACTAAATTTTCTCTCTGGGCAACAGCGCACGCGCCATGAAGTGGCTGAAAAACTCAAAACCGCTGAGATCCCAGCAGATGTGATTCAACACACGCTGACTTATTTAGCCGATTTGCATTATCTCGATGATGATCAATATGCCCAGTCGTTCATTAACGATGCGTTGGCTCTCGGCGATAAAGGCCCTGGCGTCGTCTCGCAGAAATTGATCCAGCGTGGCGTGAGTGACCAAGTGATCCAGGCGTCATTAGGTGAAGTGGACCCAGATCATTGGTTGCCAGCAGCTCGGCGCGCCGCCAAAAAGTCGGCGAACCAATCGACGCGCGAGCCTTTTTTCAAACGCCAACAAAAAATTCGCTTGGCCTTGATCAAAAAAGGATTCTCCGGAGATGTCGCCGATGCGATGTTGACCGAATTAGATTTACAACCAGATGAGGATGGCGAACACGAGCGCTTGGTGCAAGATGCAGAAAAACAATGGCGACTAAAGCGTAAATATGAAGGTTTCGATCGGCGTAACCGGGTGAAAATGGCCTTATTTCGGAAAGGCTATGAGCTGGATGCCATCGATGCGGTATTGGCTGAGTTTAACGACTGACTTGTAGATTGTTAGAAATCTTTTTGGTATAATTGTGCGGTACAGATCAATAGGAAGCTGGTTTAAGATGCGGATACCCAAAGAAGGCGATTCAGTCGCCATCCAAAGCTACAAGCACGATGGTAGCCTACACCGCACATGGCGAGATACAATGGTTCTCAAAACCAGCGAAGACGCATTGATCGGTTGTAACGATCACACCTTAGTGACCGAAAGCGATGGCCGGCGGTGGTTGACCCGCGAGCCGGCAATTATCTACTTCCACAAGCATTATTGGTTTAATGTCATCGCCATGATCCGAGAAGGCGGCGTGTCGTATTATTGCAACTTAGCCACGCCGTATACCATGGATATGGAAGCGGTGAAATATATTGATTATGATCTCGATGTCAAAGTGTTCCCAGACGGGGAAAAACGCTTGTTAGACGTTGACGAATACGAGGCGCACCGCCGCCGCTGGCAATATCCAGCCACGACCGATCGCATCTTAAAAGCCAATGTCAAAGTGTTAGTCGACTGGATCAACCATGGCAAGGGACCATTTTCCCAAAGTTATATCGACTTGTGGTACAACCGGTACTTGCAGCTCTCTCACCGGGTGTAGACCCAAATACTAGTCAGGGGCGAACCCTGACTTTTTATTTTAAATCAGGAGGACAATATGACGGAATTATTGAACCAACCGGAAATGAGTTTTGTCGGGCATGTGTATATGCCAGAAGATATCGACCAAATGGGCACGTTTGCGTCATGCTGGGACGAATTCACTGCCGCTGGGCATTTTGACGCCTTGGACAAGCAAACTGATGCGCCGAACCGCACGTATTTGTTGATTTTCAACCCTTATGGCGCGTTCCAATACTGGATCGGGAGCATTTTACCAAAAGATGCTGTGGCGCCTGAAGGTTTGGAAAAGTTGAAGTTGCCCGCTGGCACCATCGGCCAATCCGTTGAACCAGCAAACGGGGTGTTGAGCATGTTGCCAGTGCAAACCACTTATATGAAAGGTTTGGAACGCCTGGAAAAAGACGGCTTCCCATTGCCGCAACACATCGGGCAAACTGATAAACCTTTTTATATGGAAGAATATTGTCTCAATGATGGCCAAGTCGATCAAGTCAAGCACACGCTTTACATCAACTTGGATCAATTGGAAGGCTACGACGAATTTGATTAAAGCAGTTGGGTCATTTTAGTTTAAAGCGAGAAAGCATCTCATTTTTGGGATGCTTTTTTGAATGCGATGATTCAACCGGAATATGCTATGCTACTGATAGGACGATTGATTTGATCGCAGTGAGGTGAGTGACGATGGAGTTATCGCAACTGGATGAGATTTTATTTCGAAAGGATATGTTAGAGCGACTAAAAAATGACGACCGAAAACTTCGCGAACTGACTGATGTCTTCAAACCGACGGTGACGACATACAAACACAAAGCACTTTTGGCGTTCAGCAAAACCTCTCATGATCAAATCGAAATTTCAAAGCAACCGCGGGGAATTCTCATACCTGAACATATTCAAGATTATGTTGAATTGAGCTATGTGTATCACGGAAATTGTCAGTATTTATTGAATGGGCAATTGTTATCGTTTACTACCGGAAGCATGGTGTTGATTGATCAACATGTTCGCCACACCATGCGCGTACTCGGACAAGCTGATATTGTGGTCAACTTTATTTTTGACCCAAAATTTATTTCTCAAGATTTGATCGATCAACTTGTGCCCGAATCCGAGCTTCAAGAATTCTTTTTACGCGCATCATCGCATTATAGTGAACATGAGAACTTTATTGCTTTTGCGCCTGATCATGAACTCGCACAAATGGTCAATCTGATGTTAAAAGAATATTATGGTAATCAAGTCAATTCCGCCCAAACCATTATGATCGCAATGAAACTCTTGTTGTTGGTGACCTCTCGGCTCAGTCATACTCAGACAAATCTAAAGGTAAAATTACCCAATCGGCGCTCGCAAGTTTCCTATGCAGACATTATTGCCTATGTCCGGGAAAATTATCAAAACGTGACCTTTGAGTTTGGCATGAGTATTAGTCAATATCGCGCTTCAAGGTAACTCAAAAGATCAGTGCTGCGAACTGGTCTTTTTTGATACATCAAAAAGCATAAATTGATGCATTTTCTGGAAGGGCTTGCAGGCTACAATAAAGCCATAATCAAAAGGAGGTAGTAAGCAATGAACACGCAGAATATCTTGAATAAGGTTGTCAAAACCAGTACAGCGATTCAACAAAATCGTTACGTTTCTGCCATCAGTACCGGTTTAATGGCCACCATGCCGCTGATGATGGTGGGGGCGATCGGGAGTATTTTCAATCAGTTAAGCATTCCCGCTTATCAAAACTTTTTAGTCAGTACCGGCTTGAAAAAAATTATGGTGTTGCCTAACGAAATCGGGACGAACTTATTTGCATTATTCGCAGTCTTTTCAATCGCTTATCAGTTTGCTCATTCCGACAAGAAAGATGGCCTGACTGCTGGTATTTTGGCATTAATGGCATTTCTGTTTATCACACCATTAACTTTTGACAAGACTGGTGCCATGAGTGCGATCCCTGCACAATGGTTAGGTGCCGCAGGACTATTTGGCGCAATGATCGTGGGTTTGCTGAGTGCAAGATTATATTGTTTCTTCATTGACAAAAACATTGTCATCAAGATGCCTGATTCTGTGCCGCCGGTCGTCACGCGCATGTTTGGCGCGATCTTACCAGGACTGGCGATCGCCATCATTTCCATGGCCTTATCATTTGGCTTTTCTCACACGAAATTTGCCAGTTTACACGGATTCATTTACCAAATCGTGGCCGTCCCATTGACTGGACTTGGCAGTACGTTACCGGCATTATTAATTGCTGTGTTGTTCACTGGCGTGATGTGGACGCTTGGTATTCATGGGACCATGATCACATTATCCGTTTTTATCCAATTTGGGCGTCGATCGATATGAAGAATCTAGCTGCTTTTAACAGCGGGCACCCAGCGGTTTCAATTGTTTCGATGCAATTCTTCTTCTTGTGTGCATTTGCTGGCGGTGCAGGGAATACTTTAGGCTTGGTGTTGAACATGTTAACTTCAAAACTTCCGACGAACCGTGCCTTGGGGAAACTTGCTTTAGTTCCGGGTATCTTTGGGATCAACGAACCGATTATTTTTGGGATACCAATTGTTATGAATCCACTGATCGCAGTGCCATTCATCTTTGGCCCTTTGCTATCCACCATTCTTGGCTACATCATCACGAAAATTGGCTTGATCGCGATGCCTACTGGGATTTCTTCAATTACTGGGGCCCCCATTATTGTCAACCAATTTTTACAAGGCGGATGGACTTGGGGTGTTTGGACGATCGTGTTGATTGCATTGAGTTATGTGATGTACCTGCCGTTCTTTAAGGCCTACGAGAAGACCCAGCTGACCCAGGCTAAAGAAACGCAAGAAGCGACTTTAAACAACGTCGCAAAAGGGTTTGAAGATGCGACGAAGTAATCGTTAGAAAGGAACAATATGAAGATGACAGAATTTCCAAAAGACTTCTTATGGGGAGGCGCAATTTCTGCAAACCAAAGCGAAGGTGCCTGGAATGTTGATGGTAAAGGCCCGTCAATTCAAGATGTCGCGCCAGGCAATCGTAACGTTTTTACCCCTATTGATCCCTTAAAATACGATCCAAAGGGCTACTACCCCACGCATAACGGGATCGACTTTTATCATCGTTACGCTGAAGATATTAAGTTGTTTGAAGAAATGGGATTTAAAGTTTTGCGGATGTCGATCGCCTGGTCCCGCATTTTTCCCAATGGGGATGATGACCAGCCCAACGAAAAAGGGCTTGAGTATTATGACCATGTTTTTAAAGCCTTACGTGCTGCCAATATTGAGCCGTTGGTCACCTTGTCTCATTTTGAAATTCCTTTACATCTCGTCACTGAATATGGTGGTTGGGAAAACCGTGACACCATCAAGTTCTTTATGCGCTTTGTCAAAACAGTCATGACGCGCTATCAGCATCAAGTCCATTATTGGCTGACGTTTAACGAAATCAACATGGCGTTGTATGCACCGCTACAAACGCTAGGTGTTGACGTGAAAATGAGTGATCCAGATCGTGAACAACATATCTATCAAGCCGTCCATCATCAATTTGTTGCCAGCAGCTTGAGTGTAGCATTTGCTCGTGGGTTATCCACTGAACAACATGTTGGCGCGATGTTAGGGTATTCACCAATTTATCCGCTGACTGGGAAGCCGGAAGATATGCTGGCTTCTTTAAAGGCTGAGCAGGAAAAATTCTTTTTTGCTGATGTCCAGATCAAAGGCCACTATCCTGAGTTTCAATTACAATATTTCAAGCGTCATGGGATCAACATCCAGATGTTGCCAGACGATGAAGCGTTGCTGGCAAACAATCCTGTTGATTTCCTGTCATTCAGTTACTACAGTACTGCAGTGATTTCAGCTGATTCTGCTGGACAAACGGAGGCGCAAGGGAATGTCATCCATGCTTTTGAAAGTCCATACATTCCCAAGAGCGAATGGGGATGGCAAATTGATCCGCTCGGATTACGATTGTCTTGCAACTATCTGTATGATCGCTACCACGTGCCATTATTCATTGCGGAAAATGGTTTAGGTGCGCATGATCAGTTAACCGATGATGGTGCGATTCATGATGACTATCGAATCAATTATTTGAGCCAACATTTACAAGCATTAAATGACGCGATCAATCTTGATGGGGTGAACGTATTTGGTTATACCGCTTGGGGTTGTATCGATATCATTAGTGCAGCTGCAGGTGAAATGGAGAAACGCTACGGCTTTATTTATGTCGATCAAGATAATCAAGGCAAAGGCACCCTGCAGCGGATCAGAAAAGATAGCTTTTGGTGGTATCAACGCGTCATTGCCGAAAATGGTGCCAAGCAAGTGTTACAAGCAGATCAGGAGGTCAAATGAAGCATGAATTCCTCATTTCATCCAGGAAAAGTATGGTTAGATAATCACGGTGATCGGATTCAAGCGCATGGTGGCAGTGTGTTATTTCACCAAGGGAAGTACTATTGGTACGGTGAGAATAAGGAAAAAACCACTGGTCAGTCGAAAATTTGGCATTGGGGCGTGCGCTGCTATTCCTCAACGGACCTTTACAATTGGGATAGTGAGGGGATTATCATCCCGCCTGATTTATCCGATCCTCATTCACCGTTATACCCAGAATCGATGATGGATCGCCCACATATCATTTATAATCCTTTGACGCATCAATTCGTCGCATGGCTCAAAGTAATGGGGGAGCGTGGAAGCTTCGCTATTTTAACCGCTGATGCGATTACCGGCCCCTATACATTGAAGCATGCGCATTATAATCCCTGCGGTTTAGATGTTGGGGATTTCGATTTAACTGTTGAAGCCGATCGCGCCTATTTGATCAGTCAAAAACCTCATCAATCTGTGTACATTGCGGACTTAGATGACACATATACTGAGGCAAGTGGCTATTACACGGAACATTTACACCGTTCAGGTCCACCATTTGCGCGAGAAGCACCAGCGTATTTTAAACGTGGTGAAATGCATTATCTCTTAACATCTGGGACCACCGGGTATCATCCAAATCCTTCAGAGTTGGTTTGTGCTCAAGATATTCATGGCCCTTATCGCTTGTTGACTGATCCGCATGTTGATGACCATACCGATACTTCCTTTAACTCACAAATCAGCTCGGTTTTAAAAGTGGCAGGCAAAGACTTGTATATCGCCATTGCCGATCGCTGGGTACCGAACTTGGCGGAAACAGAAGGCGAGAAATTCTCCAGTGGTGAAGGGTATGCGCAAACTGCTGATAAGTTTAAACGGATGTTTGATCCATCAATTCAATTCGAGTTAACTGCAGAGGATCTGGCAGCGATGCGGATCAACTCATCAATTTCGGATTATGTGTGGCTACCGATCAGCTTTGAATCAGGTCAACCACAGATTATTTGGCAAGATGAATGGCAATTATAATTAAGGAGGGATTTTGTGACATTTGAGAATACGCACAATCCAATTTTACCTTTAGATATTCATATTCCTGATAGTGAAGCCCGAGTGATGCCTGATGGCAAATTGTATATCTATGGCAGTTTTGATGAACGAGAAGATGTTTTTTGCAGTGATAAATATCACGTTGCTTCAACTGCAGACATGCAACATTGGCAAATCCATCCCGAGGCATTTAACGGGCACCAAGTCCCTTGGTTCGATGATCCTAATGCCCCACACTATCCTGGGATTGATTGGCAACATCCCACTCCTTTTGTGCAAAAGATGCTGCAGCAAGATGCCAAAGACGGGAAAGATATGAAGCAAGCGTTTGAGCTGCATGCTTCCGAACAAAAACCACCGCTGTTGTTTGCCCCTGACTGTATTTATCACGACGGTCGGTACTATTTATACTTTGATATGTCGGATGATACTGAAGGTGTTGCAATCGGTGAACATCCGGAAGGCCCGTTTTCAGCACCTCGCCAATTGCCGATCGGTGGCATTGATCCGTCTGTGTTTGTCGATGACGACGGCCGCCGATATTTATATTGGGGACAATTGTTTTCACACGGTGTTGAATTGGATTCAGACATGCATTCATTGAATCGTGATCGAATTGTCGATAATCTGGTAACTGAACAGGAGCATTATTTTCACGAAGGCTCTTCGATGCGCAAAATAGGCGATACCTACTATTATGTCTATGCGAATATGCAACGCGGGAAACCGACTGCGCTAGGCTATTCAACGAGCAAAAATCCGCTTGGACCGTTCACTTACCGTGGCATTATTATCGATAACGCATTTTGTGATCCCCAAAGCTGGAACAATCATGGCTCAATCGAACAATTTCATGGGCAATGGTATATTTTTTATCACCGGTCAAGCCGTGGTAGCCAAAAACACCGGCGTTTGTGCATTGAACCGATTTCAATCGATGACGATGGCAACATTAAGGAAGTTCCAATGACTTCTCAAGGACCTGGGGCACCATTTGGGCCGAACGAACCCTTGATGGGATACCAAGCTTGCGAAGTTCATGGTAGTTTATTTATTGATGTGGGTTCTCAATTCGGTGAGCAACTCACGAATATTGAAAATGGCGATCGCGCAGTTTTTCGATATATTGAAAGCAGTCAGCCTTGGCAAGCGATTGATGTCCAGAGCACTGGGTCTGCCGTACTTCAGATCATGTTGTGTCGCGCGGCACGCTATTCCGGCGGCCAATATTCAAAATAATCCGGCGGAAT
>NZ_AZEU01000128.1 GCF_001435035.1 Lacticaseibacillus manihotivorans DSM 13343 = JCM 12514 | reverse complement strand
GCCTAAAACTTCCGGCGTTGAAGTGCTCTTCAACACCAAAAATTTTAGACCCAAAAGAATGCCCAAGCCGCCACTGCTGGGTAAACAAAACCCCTGCCAGAAAAATTCTGACAAGGGTTTTGTTTTGCGATTGGCGCCTAATGCATCGGCCTTGCCATATAACCGCGGAAATAGTTCACCGCTTCATAACCGGCAATGGCCACGATCAAAATGATATACACTAATGGTGAGTTCTCAGATTTCATATACCACAAAAGCAACAACACCGCGAGCATGATCGCAATGTAAATGCCTTGCAACTTTTTGTCCGGTTCAATGCTGAAGCTTGCACCGGTGGATTGAAAATCGATCGACCGTTTGGCCGAGAATTTGCCGACTTTGTATTGCACCTTGTCACCACGCTTGACGTTGAGTTCCAAGTGATCGTTCGTCGCGAGGCTGTATTGTTTATCATTGACCCACACATTGGCAGTCATTTTCTTGGACATTGCGTTGTTGTAATAGATCTTCATGGGTTTCCTCCTGTTGCTTTCCGCTATATTATACCAGATTAGTGTGCAAGCGCACCCTTTATCGGTTACACTAGATACAGCTATCAGGAGGACTAAATGGACGAAATTAAAATCGGGCAGCGCTTCCCGTTAACCATCAAGCGCCAAGACATCAATGGTAACGGCATCGGCTATTACAAACGTAAAATCACGTTTGTTGTGGGTGCTTTGCCGCAAGAAGTGGTCGTCGCCGAAGTCACGGCAGTTCACGACCGCTACTTAGAAGCCAAGACCCACCGCATCAAAACGCCTTCCCCACACCGCGTCAAACCCATCGATCCTAACTGGGGTAAAGTCGGTGGTGTGGAGCTCGGGCATATGGATTATGGTGCGCAACTGAACTTCAAGCGCGACGTGGTCAGCCAATCCCTAGCCAAATATAAGCCCGCTGGTTGGCAACATTATGATCTGCGCGCCACGCTCGGTGCTAAAAATCCCCTGCACTACCGCAACAAAGCGCAATTTCAAGTGCGGCTGATCGACGGTCACGTGCGTGCTGGCTTGTATGCCCCAAACTCACATGATTTAGTGCCGTTAAGTGAGTTTGCCACCCAAAAACCTTTGACGATGCAAATCATCAATCAGCTTTGCGGATTACTCGAACAACTGGAAGTCCCAATTTATGATGAAGCGCACAAATCAGGCATCGTCAAAACGTTAGTCGTCCGTGAAAATGCCGCAGGCCAAGCGCAATTGACCATTGTCACCAACTCCGCCAAACTGCCGCACAAAAACCAACTGCTTGAAGCCATCGCACGTGACATCCCTGCAGTGATTTCCGTTTCACAAAACATCAACAAAGGTGAAACCGCCATGGTTTGGGGTCCGAAGACGGAATTATTAGCCGGCGCCCCTTATTTAATGGAAACCATCATGGGGCGCGAATTCCGCCTGTCGCCACAAGCGTTCTTACAACTCAATCCGGAACAAACGGAACGCCTGTACCAACAAGCCATCAATGCTTTAGACCTCAAGCCGCACGAAACTTTAGTCGATGCGTATGCTGGGGTCGGCACCATCGGCTTATCCTTGGCGCACTTAGCCAAAGAAGTCCGCGGCATGGAAACCATCCCCGAAGCCGTCGATGATGCCAACGCCAATGCTAAATTAAACGGCATTGAAAATGCGCATTATGTCTTAGGCAAAGCTGAAGACGTGTTCCCGCAATGGTTAGCAGATGGCTTCCGCGCTGATGCCGTGATTGTGGATCCCCCACGTGCCGGCCTGGACGCTGGTTTTATCAAAGCCTTGCATCGCGCGAAACCAAAGCGTTTTGTTTACATTTCTTGTAACCCATCGACGTTAGCTCGCGATTTGGTCCAATTGACCAAAGACTGGCGCGTGGATTACATTCAATCCATCGACATGTTCCCACAAACTGCGCGCTGTGAAGCCGTGGTGAAGTTCTCCAAACGCTAAAATGTTAAAAGCCAAGCTGTGCATCACTGACAGCTTGGTTTTTTTGACGTTCAGCCCCCAAATCACGACGTTTAGCGCACCCCCTCACTTTTACCCGATAAAGCGGTATCATCATTGTAGCAACAACGTGGAGGAGGTCATCACCATGGAACGGATTTTGATCACAATCGGTTGTTTGTTGTTAGCAGGTTGGCAACTTTACGTGAGTTATGGGGAATTACGTCGGCTTAAAACCAAAGGCAACAAGAATACCTCTGCGTTCGCCTCGTTTGCGATTTTCTATAGTATTGCGTTCGGCGTGATTTCATTGGGACTAGGCTTGCAAGTTTGGTTTCACTTGATTTAGGAGGTGCGCATGATGATGAACTTGAAAGTTTCTGATCAGCGCTTAATGGCGTCTGGCTTTGCAATTTTTGTCATCGCCGTCGTGTCAGTTTCTGGGGTGCTGAATTTTCCTAACTCTGCCAACCTCGGCTTGTATGCCACGTTTGGCTTATTGGCGCTGTTGATCGTGATTTGGCGCCAAGGGTTAGGGTTGACTGTTGATGATTTGCGGTTGCCCTTCACAGGTGCGAGTCGCAAAAATCCGCATCGTTTACGCTGGTGGCAAGGCGCTTTGGCAACTATTGGCATGATGGTTTATGGCCTGCTGGCAGTGTTCATCCTCAAAATGTTGCAAGTTCCTATCGTCACAAACCAAGCAGCGGGCAATGCACATGCTGGCTTGATCATGCAATTGTTTGCGATGTTGCCGCAAGTTGGCATCGAAGAAATGGTGACTTTATCCCTACTGCTGATTTTTTCAACGTTGAGCAGCCGCTGGTGGCATTTGAAACAACATCTCGCACTCGGGATCGGTTTGATTTTGTCCACTTTGATTTTCGTCTTGTTACACTTTCAAGCTTATCAATGGCACCTTGCCCAAATGTTCATTGTGATCGGTGGCAGCCGATTGATTTTAAGCGGCCTATTTCTCAAAACCAGAAGCGTCGGCGATGTGTTTGCGATCCATTATTTATATGATGGGGCGTGCGGACGTTTTTCTGGACTTTCAACCTCAGGCGGCCTTGCTCTGACGG
>NZ_AZEU01000127.1 GCF_001435035.1 Lacticaseibacillus manihotivorans DSM 13343 = JCM 12514 | reverse complement strand
TTATTTTGTCTGAGTGCTAACGATAGTGGCTAACTTGATTGTAAAACGCGGGAAAAATTTCAATATACCGCGTAAATTTACAATACCATTTACCCAACGTTTGGAGCAAAGAACTAGGCATACTTTGGTTACTAAATGTTAACATATTTGGGAACGTGTGTTAACTTGAACGGAAAAAATGCTACAGATAACCGCTAGATAAGACTCGCTCACTACACCTATAATAAATTTTCCAAAACGAAAATTAATAATAACTTCGCCAGTTGACAACAGACTTGTACTGAGAAAAATAAATATTTTTTTATTCTCGAAAAAACAGCCAGGCTCCCACCTGACTGCCAAAACTCTCATCATAATCTACATTTCATCAAAATCGATCGTCAACTCCGCTTCAGCCGCAGCTTGTTCGTCGCCGAGGTATTGCTTGTCGAGCATTTTGACGAATGGATAGTAAATCAAGATTCCGAGTAATAATTCAAATATCTGAAGCACCGAACCAGTCCAACTCCCGGAAGCTAACCAACCGGAGATGATCGGTGGGGTCGTCCATGGTAACAGCACACCGTTTGGACGCGGTACCCAGCCCCAAGTCATCACGAGACCGGAGATCAAGGTGTTCAATACTGGCACGGAAATGAATGGAATGGCAATGATCGGGTTCAAAACTACTGGCAACCCGAAAATCAGCGGTTCGTTAATGCCAAAGATCCCTGGCAAGATGGCGAGTTTGCCCAGTTCGCGGATGCGCTTGGACTTGCAAATAGCAAACATCACGATCAACAAGCTTAACGTACTGCCGCCGCCCCCATAAGTGGTGAAGATATCGATGAAGGGTTGGGTGTAAATATGCGGCAATGGCAAGTTGTTTTGGAACGCATGCAAGTTGTCTTGCGTCAACACGAAGAAAATCGGCGACCACACAGAGTTGGTGATCGATGGGCCGTTGATCCCAAAGCACCACAGCAAGCTGGCCAAGAAGTTGTACAACAGCACTGATGGCAAGGAGTTGCCGACGTGCTTCAGAGGCGCTTGCAATAACGTATAAATGAAATTATAAGCGGTTTCAAAAGGACTCAGCGTAAAGATGATGCGGATCAAGAAGAAGGCCAAAATCACTAACGCGCTTGGGATCAACGCATCAAAGGATTGACTGACTGCTGGTGGCACGCCATCTGGCATTTTGATGGTCCAGTTGCGGCGCACCGCAAAGCGGAAGATTTCAACAGAGAAAATCGCAATGAAGATGCCTAAGAAAATGCCGTTCGGGCCGACGTATTGTAACTGCACGGCAGAGACTGCAGTTTTGCCAACGGTGACCGTCGTTGGGGTCAAGATCAAGAAGCTGATCAAAGCGACGATTGCAGAGTGGATGGCTTGCAAGCCGCGGTTTTTCCCGTAAGCATAACCGATGGCGGTACAAGATAAGATGCCAGTGAAGCTAAACACAGAATTAGAAACCGCAGTAAACCAAGATTCCCAACCTTTACCTAAAATCCCAGTCCAGAAATTCGACCAGCCAGGAATTGGAAAGTTGGCTAACAACAGGAAAATCGAGGTGACAATGATCAATGGCGTGATGATCAAAAAGCCGTCACGCAATGAGCGCAAGACCACGTTGTTGCCTAATTTGGTGGCCACTGGCATGAGGATGGACTCAAACTTCTTTTGCATCAGGGTTCCCTCCTAACTTTAATCAGTCGTGGTAACAGTAGTCGGATTTAAACGTGGCGACATCCCCGCCAAAAGCGAGGGCCGCACAGCCTTTTGCCAAGTGATTTATGGAATCAGACAAGCCCGTGCCGCCTTTTTTCGGCATTTTGACAATGGTGAGTTGATCTTGATAAGTCGGCAACAAGGCTTCGTTCTTCTCTTGAGCGATTGCCAAGATCACTGGCAGCTTGGTGTTTTGTTGAATGTAGTCGCCGAGCTCACACGCCATGGTTGCAAATTCCGGATAGTCATAAGTCGGGCCTAAGATCACGATGTCTGGGGCCATTTTCTCGCTCATGCGGGCGAACTTGCCTTGTACCAAGTCGCGGTTTTGCTGGTAATACTCCGTCCCGCAATAGAAGGTCCCCATGATTTCCCCGTCGACGGCACTCAACGCATGCGCGACGTTTTCGGCACTGCCCATGGCCAACTTCTTGCCACCTAATGGGGTATCGGCGCGCTCTTTGCCGCCAAGCCCAGCTTGAATTTGGTCTAAAATAATAATTGCTTTCATCTGTTTCCCCTCCAATCGTTTAGTTGATCGGTGCTTTGATCCGCTTTTCATAAGCATCGAGCCATGCTTGCGTGATCGGTTCGATGGTGGTGGTGTGATCAGGCCCAGGATGCGCGATCAAAATGCGCGGTGATGCTTCAGCCGTGGCCACACTGAAGGTGAACTCAACGTTCGTGGCCACGCCCCACTCACCTTGATTGTTCATCGCCACCAATGAGAACTCGCCAGCTTTGCCATACCGCCGTTTGAGTTTCTCGATGAACGGATACACCGCTTCATCGCAGGCTTCTTGTGGGCTTTGCCCTTCACCCATGCGGCGCACGATTTCATAAGACAAGCAGCCTTTCATAATGTCTTCGCCAAGGCCAGTCGCCGCGGCCCCGCCGATTTCACTATCGACATAAAACCCGGAACCGGATAATGGCGAATCGCCGACGCGGCCCGCTTTTTTCATGAATAAGCCTGAAGTTGACGTTGCCGCGGCCATGGAAGCGTTAGTGTCCAAGGTGATGGCGCCAACCGTATCATGGCCATCATAAGGATTGTCTGGTTGAGCACGCTGTTCGGCGAGGCGTTTCTCCCAGCGGGCTTTGGCGCGGTCGGTCAACATGTTGGTCATTTCAAACCCGTGTAACGTCGCAAATTTCGTCGCGCCTTCGCCCACGCGGAAACTATTGTAGTGTTCATGACTCAATGCGCGCGCCACAGAAACGGCGTGCATCACGCTGTGGATCCCACCGACGGCCCCTTGCGCTAAGGTGTCGCCATCCATGAAGGCGGCATCCATTTCCACCACGCCTTCTTCATTCGGCAGCCCCCCATAGCCCACGCTTTTGTAATACGGGTAGGCTTCGACCACGTTGATCAGCGCTTCCACCGCATCAGTTGCATGGCCATTTTTTTGCAAAAGGTCGCTAGCTTTCAAGACGCCATCATGGGCCATCCGCCAAGTTGCAATTGTTCCCCACATCCTCATCACACTCCTTTTTCTAGTAGTCGGCTCATTGCCAAGGTGTAAATCGTCATATTCATCAACAAGTCACCTTCGTCCATCCACTCGTCTTCTTTGTGGGCGATCCCTTTTTGCCCGGGAAAACTCGGCCCAAAGGCGATAATGTTGGGCATCACCCGCGCGTAAGTGGCGCCAGTGGTGGTCACCGGCGTCGGATCCAGTCCGGTGAGTTCCCCGTATGCTTGGCTTAAAATGGCCAAGTGCGGGTCATGCGGATCATGCATGGTGCCTGGCATACTGCGCACCACCGTGATTTTGGAACCTGCTGGCACATGTTGTTGCAGCCCTTCAGTGACTTGCGCTTCAGAAACCGTGACGGGATAGCGCATTGCTAACTCCAGTGCGATGCCTGTGTCAGTTCTTTCCATTAAATATGGTGTCACGATCAATCTGCCAGAATCTTCATCGCTAAAGTCAATGCCAAGCCCTTGGCCAAAATGCTGGTCGCGCAAGGCTTGATCAAACCAAGTGAAGTACTCTTGCAACGCGCCATCTGCTAAATGTCCTTCAACCACTTGCTTTGAAATCAAGGTCAGCGCATTGATGCCCATTTCTGGGGCATTGGATGGTGAGCGGCGGCCTTTGACGGAAAGTTCATGTCCATTGATTTCGACGCTTAACTCATCTGGGACAAACGCTTTGCCTTGTGCGCCTTGAAAATCGCCGAGTTGTGCCAACGTATCTGTCGGCAACGGTGTTTCCACGCGATAATTGACGATGCCGCGTTCGCCATACACCACCGGATACTTGCAATCAGGCGTCCAGCCGAATGTCGGCGGCGCTTCTTGGGCTAAGTACATCGGCACATCCGCGCTGCCAGATTCTTCATCTGACCCGAAAATCAAGCGGATCGTGCGCTGTGGTTGTAAGCCCGCATCTTTCAACAATTTCAGTCCGAACAAACATGAAATCGCCGGCCCTTTATTATCCAAAACGCCGCGCGCATACCACCGATCACCGCGCTTAGTCAAGGTGATCGGGTCGCTGGTCCAGCCATCGCCTGCTGCCACCACATCTAAATGCCCGACCACGCCGAGATAGTTCTGGTCATTATCCCCCCATTGCACATAAGCCATCGCATCAGAAACCACTTGAGCTTTGAAGCCGTAAGCCTGGCCTAAGGCAACCACGGCATCGAGCACTTGCCTAGGCGCAAGGCCAAATGGGGCATGTGGTGCCGCTGGGCCTTTAACACTAGGGATTGCGATAATTGAAGCCAGATCTTTGAAGAATTCATCGCGGTGCGCGGCAATTAATGCTTGTAATTGGGTTGCTGTGAACATTTGATCCCCCTTTTCTTAATCAAACCGGGTCAGCGTGGACTTAAAAGTATATTTGTCCGCACGGTAATAAGACGTGTCATAAAATACTGGTTTAGCATCGACGGTGTAAGTGACCGTGTGCACTTTCAGCAGCGGCGCGCCGACTGGAACTTGCAACAATTGACTGATGCGTTCATCCACCAATAAGGCTTCAATTTCTTGATGTGAATAAGCCAGCTCGACTTTGGGTGCCAACAGTTCAAACAGTGATCCTTTGAAATCGGCGGCATTGATGCCATGCACATATTCATCGCAAATCATTAAGTGTTCGACGGTCATCGGTTCATCATCCCAATACCGCAAGCGCTCTAGTTCGACGACTATCGGATTATGGCGCGCGTCTAAGTCGAGTTTTGCCACGATGTCGGCGCTAGGATGGTCGATCACTTGATAATTCAACACGTCAGTATGCGGCGTTTTGCCATAAGCTAAGGCGGCTTCGGTGAAACTTTGCAGGCCACCGCGGCCACTTTCAACTTTGTCATTTTCTGCCGGCGCCATCACATAGGTGCCTTTGCGCGGGTCTTTGATCAAAAGTTGTTGTTTGACCAAGGCATCGATGGCTTTGCGCACCGTCAAGCGGCTGACGCCAAATTCATCGGCGAGATCGTATTCTGACGGCAAGCGCTGGGCACTGGTGTAATGGCCATTGTGCACACGAGCGGCGATTTCTTCCGCCACTTCCATAAATTTCGGGGATTTCAAATTATGCCTCCACTTTTCGGTGTAAATCGTCGAACAACGCGATGATGCGCGCGCCGACTTGTTGATATTGACTGGTGGCTAGATTCGCCAATGAAATTCTAACGGACCACGCGTCACTGCCAAAAGGACTGGTTTTCAGCAACAATAAATGTTTGCGTTCTGCTAATTGCACCAAGATCTGCGTCGGTGAACTGTGGATTTTCAACTTTTTGGCGAAGGCTTGGCCATAGCGCTGGGTGACCCACTGCATCAAATCGATATCGACATAATAAGCCGTGTCCAAATGCGGATCCGCTGGTGGCAAGCCTAACGCCGTGAATAAAATGCGTTCGCGCTCCCGGCAAATGCCGATCACTTCTTGTTGATAGCCGGCGCCATCTTGCAACAGCCCATATAACGAGAAAAGTGCGATCATCAATTGTTGCGGCGTCGACAATCCGGCGGCATGATGCAAGGCGATGTCTCGTGAGTCTGCCACCAGCCGGTCGATGAAGTGAATCGCTTCTGGATCTGGTGATAGCGACTCGTAACGTTCAAGCACCTGATCTTTTGGCGCCCCACCTAATCGCCGGATCTGGTCATCGAACACATTATGTTTAGCGATGGCGATGGCACCCACTCGCCAGCCAGTTGCGCCAAAATATTTCGAAAACGAATATAAGCAAGCCGTATTGTATGGCAGTGTGGCAAAAATCGACATGAAGTGCGGAACGAAGGTACCATACACATCATCGGTTAGAATCAAGAGATCTGGCCGCGCATCGTTGACGATTTTTTGCAAGGCGGCAAGGGTTTGCACCGACATCGCATTGGCCGTCGGGTTGCTGGGATTGACCACAAACGCCGCTTTGATCCGCGGGTCACGCAATTTGTCGAGTTCGCCGACTGAGTATTGATACTGCGTTTGCCCTTTGGTGATCACTTGCTTCGCCCGCACCTTCACCACGTCAAAATGATATTGGGGCAGTTCCGGAATTTCCAGATAAGGCGCAAACGTCGGCAAGAACAACGCGATGCGATCGCCTGGATCGAGCAAATGCGTGTGGATCAAGGTGTCAAACAAGTAGCAAATACCCGCCGTCCCCCCTTCTACCGGAAAGACATCGAAATCAATGGCTCGCTTGGCGAATAATTCCTCGTCGAGGTAAGTTTTCAACGGTTGCGCCGCCATGTCCAAACACCGTGCTGGGGCTGGATAATTGTCGCCGATGATCGCATCACACGCCGCCGTCAACCAGGCTTCTGCTGACATGCCTAAAAGCTTAGGTTGGGATAAGCACTCGGTTAAAAAATCTGCACCAGGGCCTTGATGTTCCGCCAAAAACGCTTTGAACCGGGTCAATCGTTGCGCTTGCGGGGTGATCTGTCCAGCAATGCGCGAGTCTTGTACGTGCAACGTTTCTTGGGTGGCAAAGTCGCCTAACAAAAAATAAGCTGCGCGTGGTACTGGTGCTGTCCAGTTCGGGTTGCCCCGGCCAGCATCCAGCCAGTCATTGCGCTCGGCAGGCGGCACGCGAGATTCCAAATATAAACTGAGCTCAAACGGACTCAGCGCATCGACATCAGTGATCATCACCCTCACCTCATTTTCCCATTAGGCTATCCTATATAGTATATACTGAAAGGTTCATACTAAAATTGCAAGCGATTTCATATTCGAATGCGAAAAAAATTTCAGCTTTTTAATTCTCGAACAGCACAAAAACGACTTTGCCAAGTTGACAAAGTCGCTGCTTATCCTGAACTAAGCTGGGCTACCCTTTAACGTGAAGCCTGCGCTTGATAAATTTTCCCCACCAACAACCCACGGTACGCCAACGTTGCCAACAACGTCCACAACGGCATGATTCAGCCATGGATCAACTCAATGACTTTGGCGATCATATCCACAAACACCCAATCGTAAAATAATTCGATCATGGAAACTGGTTTACTCACGATGCCCTCCAATGATTTTTTGGCTAGTATACACCTAGAATATTGGTGTGCGCGTCAGTTTGCTTAAACTTTCCCAGGTCAGAGACTTCCCACCTCAGAATCCAATTCAACGATGCAAAAGTTTTGTAAAGTTGACTTGTTCCCAGGCGCCCAGCCTGTTAGGATAGTCGCAAGGATAGCTTGGAGGTACTTATGCAAAACATCTTTTTCATTTTAACCATTTTTTTAGGCGCGTTGCACTTGGTGATCATGGCCTTGGAGCTGTGGGGAACACCCGAGACGCAAGCCAAGGCGTTCGCCATGCCGTTAGCCTTCGTGCGGCAAGCCCCGGCGCGCGTTTCCTTGGTCAATCAAGGGATCTACAACGGCGCATTGGGTGCGATGTTCTTATTCACCTGCCTGCTTGCCGACAACCCAACCACTTGGGCGGTACGCATGGCCTTAGCAGGGTTTGTGTTGATCGTCGGGTTAGTGGGTGGCTTCACCGCAACCAAAAAGATTTTCTTGATCCAGTGCTTGCCCGCGGTGATCACCTTGTTGATCGGCTGGCTGGCGAAATAATCTCGACAAAAAACGATTCAGTGCACTAGTCCCTGTCAAGTTGACAGATGAAATATTATAAAGTTGAATCTGTCTC
>NZ_AZEU01000126.1 GCF_001435035.1 Lacticaseibacillus manihotivorans DSM 13343 = JCM 12514 | reverse complement strand
CTTTGCGCGGACGGCAGCCAACGGATCAAGCTGATTGTCACTGACATAAAAGCCCAACCGATACGTTTGATTGCTATACCGTTTGGCGTTTGCATAGATGAAAGTGTTCTCGCCCATCACAAAGGACTTACTCGTAGTTAACCCCGATTCATTGATGTTTTTGGGGAAGACAACGAACAAGACCAGCGTCATGCCGATTGCCGCCAGGATCCAACCAAAAAGCTTTTTGAAACGCTTCTCCGCTTTGTTGTGGTCCAAAATCTGGACATGTTTTTCTTCGACGTCCAACAGGATTCCTCCTTGCTTTACTGATTGCTTCCGGCCTGATCAGTGACCGCAGTGAACATCTGACTATGGCTCACTAGCCCTCGATCAAATCGCACCAGTAGCACGCTTGAGTATTGGGTATGGCTACTATCATAGGAGTAAGAATAGGTCATGTGGACACTCACCAACGCATCCTTGCTAGCACCTGGCTGGATCATCGCAGTAATGGTATTCCACTCAATTTCATAAGCCGTTGCCTTGGTCTGAGTACCAGAAGTCGCAGTAGTTGGCGCCAGTTGATTGACTTGTTCTGGCGTCGCTAGCTTCTTTAAGGCTGCCCGTTTTGCGCTTACGCTAGGCGAATAGTTCTGTAGGATTTTAGCGTATTGGATAGCCGTATTCTTGAGCTTCTGTTCACTTGACTTGTAAGAGGAGAGCTCAGCTTCAGCAGACTTTTGTGCGGCCTTGGCCACGGACTCAGCTTCCGAATTACTACTTGACGCAGCCTGCATTTTTGACTTCACCACGCGGGTTTTCGTGACGACTTGTGGCTGCTGCTGTGCGATACGATACCAACAACCACCCATCACAACCGCCAAGACGGTTGCGAGAATGGCATAGCTGATCAATGCAACTCGGCCTAAATTATCGATTCTAAAATTCACTTGATCACCTCATTTTTTATGGATATAAACGAATGACGACACGTTGCTGAGGGTCTGATAATTCGGCCCTGTTGACGAAGAAAAGCCCGTGCCACCTTGAGAAATTTTGATAGTACCAGCACTACGGTTGTAGGCTTCCACATACGCAACGTGCCCGTACTGGGGATCAGCTCGCCAGGTGCCAACCATCTGCCCAGCCGCAAAAACTACGATCGTGCCAGCCGCGGGTGTATGGTTCACGGTGAAGCCCGCTGCCGCGGCTGACATACCCCACTGACAACCATTGCCCCAACCGTTGCCGGACCACCCACTACGCGCCTTAGCAAACCAGGTGCATTGACCTTTTGGATAGGTATTGCCCGTAGTATTCAGCTTATATTGCCCGGTTAGCTCCGATTGGTCGATTCCATTTAAATCAATCTTGCCAGGTACCGACTTAAACCGTGGTGATCCTTGAGGCCCTGAGTGCAGCCACTCCATTTTTTTAGTCCCCATGATTGTCGTCCAACCGATTGACGATTCCCAATCCGAGTTGTTGAAGAAAGCCAGCAGTTGATCTAGTGCATTAAGTCTATTGGTGTGCCCTTCCAGGGCATAGTAAGCGAACGTCCCCGCCGTATATTGCAGGAGACCCGCGGCCTCATTGCCTCCAGAATTAATGTCTTGAACTTGTTGAATGACGGCAGCGTTGCCGCCTGATTCATTCTGAATGACAGCTTCTAAGTTCTTAATGAAGTCATCACTAGGATCCGCATTCATCGCAGTTGCGGCGATTCGGACCAGCTGTGGATCATATTCGCCATTGGTGGCAACGTCGCTGCTATCAGTACTTGATTGACTGAGAAACATCGCAGCGATGCCAACGGTGAACACCGCCACTAGCACTACTCCAATAGCTGTCAGTAAGGCCGGCAGGCCGGCCCAAGCAATTAACTTCCGAACAAAAAGGGCGTTCTTCAGTGCCTGCTTTTCATGACGTGAATCCATTAAGCACCACCTTCAAACGTCCTCAATTCATCATCTGTAACTTGGAAGTTCATGTGCAGCTTATCAGTCCCGACCAAGAGATATGCCTCACCTTTACCAAAATCCGGTAGACTAGCGAAGTCCTGTTCCGTCATCATATTGCCAAACAGCGAACGGAGAATCCCTGGATCTTCTTTGGTCTTGATGGTTGAAACGTCGTGCTTCATCAGCACCTTGTATTGGCAAAGCGAATACAATTGATTGAGCGCATTGACCGCCTTGACCATGCCCTTATCTGAGACGTTAGCACCACTTGGAAACATCCGTTCCAAGCGTTGCGTGGCCAATACAATTGACCCAAACATCTTGCGATCCTCGGACATTAGTTTGACGAAAAAGTCTGCGACGAAAGACTTGTCTGTGTTCAAGATAGTGTGGCATTCATCAATAATCATCAACCAGTGTTGCACATCGATCAGGTCTTTTTCACGCGCATCGTAAGCTTTCTTTTGGGCGCGCCCCAAGCGCATACAGTTGTTATACGAGTCGATGATCGCGTTATAAATCTGTAAGTCCTGAATCGAATCTTGCATTGCGTCGATCGTGTTCAGCTGGTACGAAACCACCTGCAAGTCGCTCAGATCTGGAAAACTTGAATAGCCGTCAAAGAGATCTCCAAAGGTTGACTTCAGTTGACCCAGTGACAACAAAATCGACTCATAATAGCGCGACATCTCAGGATAAAGGCCTTTAACGGAAGCTTGCTGAATGAACGCCACAATATCTGAAAGCGTCGGATACTCGTTAGCTGCCAATGCAGTCACCGGCGGCCGATCTGGATCAAGATAATGATGCTGCTTGTAATAACGATCACACAATTGTGAGAAGGCGTTGGCCGTGCGTTCATCAGCATCTCGATCAAGCAACCGATACTTGATCGCCAAGCCTCCGATATGAGCACGATAGGAAGCAATGACATCTGGATCCGAAGTCTTCTCGTCATATTGCGTCGGATAGACCTGGAACATGTTGATGATCCCGTCGGAGCCATCAAGATTAATCACCGTGCCATTGAACTTGCGAACCAATGTCGCAAACTCCCCCGTCCGATCAAATACTCGTACTAGGTCTCCGCGAATAGCACGCTCCCAGAGAATTTTCTTGAGGCTTGTAGACTTGCCACTACCTAAATCTCCTGAGAGAAATGTATTGTAATACGTCCGCGTGTTGGTAACACGAAACATGTCCCAGTAAACTGTCCCACCGGTTGGGGTGTAGCCGAAATATGAGCCATACGGATCACTCAGAGAGGTTTGATTATGCGCATAGCCCAGCCCCATAACCTGCCCGCTTAATGGTAATCCCGTGCGTCCACTAGGCAAGCGCGACTGTTCGACAATGGGCAAGAACATCGACTTGTATTCGTCCGCGTTCTCGTCTAAAAAGACTGTCGCGCCATAACCATCAGTCGCCAAATCCGAGATCACATCGTTGACTTTGCGGTTCAAGCGATCCACGGAATCTGCGTAAAGATAGATGCGCATGCTGACCTGCTTGATCACTTCACCTTGTTTGTTGAGCTCCACGGATAATCGCCGCAACGGTAATAGTTCCTGGTCGATTAAGTCGCTTTCAGTCGTTGAATAAGCGCGGTGACGTTGAATCTCAAGTTCTGAAATTGAGCTTGAAATTTGTTTGGCATAGTTGATCTTCGGGTCCGTGAAGTAGTCTACTACAGCCGTTGCGCCATGCACTGCCGTCAGCTTTTTAAGCCAAAAATCGCTAAAGGTATCGGGAATTTCATAGACATGCACACAAGCCATAAAGATGCTGCCCAGGCGAACAAAATACTCGCTCCTGGTATCTAATCCACCAGCCGGTTGGATCTGATAGACAAACCCATCATCAATTTTGCTATTGTTCTTCTTCACTGGTATCCACCCCCGGATTGTTCATCAGCCGATACATCAGTTGCTTTTCTGCGATTGTGGTCGGCTGAAACCCATAAACTGCACCCTTCGCCTTGGCGTCTTCAATGTTGGCTTCAAGTTGCTTAGGTGTCGTGCCGAATAACATGATCCAACTTGATAGCTTGCGATAATGCATCTCAAGGTACTGCAAGTTGTAGAGTTCCTTTTCCAATTGTTCGACGAGAAACGGATTGTTGGTTGCCTTGATCAAATGTCGAAAATATTGTTGCTGCACGTCATTATTTTCTGGGAAGTTCAAGAAGATTTCTTTGACTGAATGGGTATATTGACGCATGAAGCGCCACGATCCATTCTCAATCGCATCAGCTTCCTGCAAAGTTAACCGATCCAGATCATGCTTTTCTGGCTTCATGACATCCGCGTAGTAAGTAGACAAACCACTCTTGAGAATGATATAGCCCTGCTTGCTGATGCCAACAATCGGCAAGATTGCAGTAATCTTGCCGCGCTGCTTGCGTTCTTCAGTCTTAGTCCGCTGGTCACGTTCCTTCCGGCGATCAAGCGCATTAAATCCGGCCATGGCGAGCACCTTCCTTCTCTTCATGAAATTGATAGACAGGCCGTTGGATCGCGTGATAAGTCCGGCGTGACTTACGGACAATCTGCATCAACACCTGGTAATTTTTCTTGTCATAGACGCTAGACGGCGACAGCATCAGATACGTGATTACCGCAGTTTCAATTGGTGCTAGGGCTTGCAGAAACGGTGAAACAAAGCGCGTGAATAGCAGCCATGAGATCCCCGCTGCTACCAAGATCACGATGAAGTCTGCAATCGTCAAGTTCTTAGAATATTGTGCTTTCATCATCATCTTTTTGGAAAATGAAATATTGTGATACATCTAATCGCCTCCTATTTCAGATTTTTGCCTTGGCGTAGGCTTTGACCAGTAGTTTGACCAACCCGATATGCCCGTCGTACCGCCGAAACAGTTGGTGACTTCGCTAGGGACTGGTGCGCCCCGATATTGATATCGGTTAATCGATTGGAGATCACTGTGCCGATCGTTTGGTTGGTCGTTGCATCAAATTGATGTTGAGCGTCCAAGGCGGCATGTTGATCATTCAGCATTGCCGTCTGCCCAGCCTGAACTGCACTAGCAGTTGCCCGCGGCATTGATTGTGTGGAAACATGTGGGACACTGTAACTAGCTGTGTTACTTCCGCTGCCACCAAGCACTTGCGATTGCTGTTGCGGCCGCGACGATTGAGTCCCACTGGCTGGTTGCGTTGTCGCGCCGGGCATTGTGGTATAACTTCCTTGCGGACTGTCAGCGGCGCCAACGGGAACGGCTTCGCCATGACTCATATTTGGCACAGCGTGTACAGGACTCGTCCCATAACCGAGGGCTTGTCTTGCTGCTGATGTGCCTAAAGATGGAGCAGATCTAGTGTTCGTACCCAGTTGACTTGCTTGTCCAACTTGACCTGGCTTAAGCTTGCTCCCGACTAAGTCCTTAGCAGCTTGTGGCATTTCTGGCGCCGCAACATCTGGTGCAGAGTAGTCTTGACTTCCACCTAAGCCACCATCACTAGCTTGGGTATCTTCTTGTTGTAGCTGTGGTGCCGTAGCATCACCAGTTGTCGAATTAGACACCATATCATTACCACCTAAGGAACTAATGCTGCCACTCCCGATATCCGCTTGTGCTGGCAAATCAGGCGCAGCTGTGGCAGGTTCTTCAATACCGTTACCGTTGACCGCCCCAGTTCCAAGCGCATCTTCATTGGTGTCTAACCCGGCGTTGGCAGGATTATTTCCTTTTTCGGCATCAGCACCTAGAGCCGGTGCGGCCTGCTCCTTCTCACTAGCATTTGGTTGAGCAGTGTCTGCTGACGAAGCTGATGTTGGAACGTCGCCTGTCTGAGTGGCTGTAGCCGGGCCTTTAGAGGCTTGATTCTGATCCGTCCCATTAGATTTCGTTGGATCAAGTTATGGCTTCTTATTCGACGCAGCAGCTGGTGTCACACCACCAACCTTGTCACCTGGTAGATTGGGCTTTTTGGTTAGGCCATTGGCAAAACCAGCCAGTGCTGACCCGCCAACGAGTCCTTTATTGGCAATCCCCTTAGCAACACCACCGAGCTTCTTAGTTGCATTCAAAGCAGACTTAGTCGTACTACCAGCACCACGCGCTAACAACATGACGTTGGTCATCGTTTGCGCCATTGAAGATAGTCCGGCATCAATACCAAAGACTGCTTGGATGATATTCGGGCCATCAAGCACAAACAGGAAGGCGCCGATCATCGCAAAAATGCGCGCAACGCCGCCGACTCCCGCACGAGTGATAAAGCTTAAAAATTGTGCATAAAATTGTAGAATCACACACAGTAGAAACGCGACTACGAACGAATCGCGAAGCTTGGCAATTATCTGGCGATTGCGCTTACCCGAGTCAAAATCGGTGAGGGCTGCGCCTTGAGCTAGCAATCCAATGAAGTTGATTTCCATAATGATCTTGACCAACTTGAAAATAACGATTGCTACCGTGATCAAATACAATAGAAGGTTCGCGGCTAGAATCCATGGATGCCAAGAGTACCGATAGTAATTATCATCGATTTTGAAAGCACCTTGCATGTTGTGCAGTTCCCATTTACCATCTGAATTCATCGACAACTGTTTCGCAAGGATTTTAGTACCATCGTCACTGGCCTTGGAGCCGCCAAACCAGCCCCCCGTGTCGACCTTCTCATTGATACTTAGGAGTTTGATGTCTTCCATATTTTTGATCCGGTTAGTGGTTTTGGGGAGCTTAGCTTTACCACCACTCGTCTTCCACCCGGCCTTATCCAGCATATAGACGTCGGTGATATTGCCTTGATAAATTGAAACTGCCGATGGTGTATTCACCATGGCTTGTTCTGCACCAGCAGTAATCAGCTTCGTCCCTTGGGTCATAAGAAATGTCAAGCCGAAAAACAGCAATACTGCCACCAAGAAATTATTGCCCTTCTCATGGTAATCAACACGCTTGTTGTGCATCATCATCAGGCCCGCCCAGATGATGCCAATCGTGGCCAAGGCCCAGATAATAGGATCGTACGTCTTAAGAAATTTCTGAAATGGCGCATAGCCCCAGAAATCCAGCAACTTGTACATTTTTGCAAAAATTCCGGAAAGCGCATTAACAATGGTGGTCAATCCGTAGATGAGCATGTATCCGATCCACCGTAACCCGTCAGAAACAAAGTTGGTAACGTGCAGGTAGTCTGCATAAGCTCTTAGGACTGATATAATTTGTGAATCACTCAATTGATTTCACCTACAATTCTTCATCCTTAATCTGAAACAGGATCTTCAGTTGCCGATACGCTTCCGGCAATAGATCCCGATTCTTGATCAAAAAGATCTTCATCTCGCCAACCGTTTCATATCCCATAAATATCAATTGGCGATCAACTGGCATGTGATGCTCCACAACATTGTGTAACATCTCAAGCTGCCCTTTGGTGAAGACTTCTTCAATCGAGCGAAGATCCTCTTTAATTTCGCTAGTAACATTAGGTTTCACAGTAGTATGCTCCTTTCCTTCTGACGCAGATTTAGTGCCTGCAAACGGGTCTACAGTCGTCTTCTTGTGCGGTGCGGCCTTCACAACATCAATGTTGCGAGTGCCATCAGGCTGCTGCGTGACTTTGTACTCCACGTTTTCTGAAGTATGAACGTAGAACTCCTTCGGTTCCGCTTCCTTCTTGGTCGGCTTCTTAGGATTCTTCGCGCCTTCTACTTCAGGGGCTAGACCAAATTCCTCACAATTGATGACCAGCTCACTCAAATCAAGATCAGCATGACTTGAGCGCTTGTTGTCGTTCAGTTCTTCAAACGTCTGCGGATGGTTGAACCGATCACCAAGGTACTCATAGGCAAAAAGCATGCCGTAGCCTTTGGTCGAATCTGCAAACACGGGCCATGCTGTGATATTTTGGCCCTTAAGATCCTGACGTTGCTTGGCACGGATCAAGATCCACTCACCCTTACGCATCTGACGTAATTCTTCGGCGGTCATCAAATCTCGCGCTTGTTCGCTCTCGCCGTATGACTTGTCCAGGCTCAGTGGATCCCCATGACGGGAAGGCGCGATGATGGTCTTCTTACCTAATAACGATGCAAAATATTCTGGATCATGCTTGCCTTCAGGGAGGATACAAAGCTTATTCCCACACGCATCGAGGATGGCTTCGGCGCCACGCTCCCCATACTTATCTTGTAGCTGCGGGATCGACTGAAAGACCAAGTCGTACAAGATGCCCCGCTGCAAGCCGACGTTCATCGAGCGCGACAAGCCGTAGATTGCCGGAATGTTGGAAACTTCTTCATAGAGATTCAGGACTCGACGCGGTAAAGCCGAATCTTTAGACATCGTAGCCAACTTCGATAAAACGTAAGAAATCTGCGACAGGAATGTGGAAACAATCATGTAGTTGGAGTCGTCATAGTCTGGATAGCAGATAAATAAAGCGATCGGTTTCTCTCCGGTCGCCAATTGAGAGATGTCCATATCGCTATGGGACGTTAGTCTGGCAATCGAGTTCAGCGTGAAGTTCTTCAATTTCGCCATGGCGCCTGTGTAAATCCCGGAACGGGTAATCCCTTGAGAGAAGGTAATCGTGCCGTACTGTAACTTGGCCGGGTCATTGATTGCCAAGCCACCAAAGAACTCGTCTAGCGCCGTTGTCCCATTTTCATCAGGATTTGTTCCTAGTTCATTGAGCATGACCGAAACGGTGTACATGGTGACGCGTTCTGGTGTATCCGCTTTATAACAGACCCGACACACGGCTAGAATTAACGCGTTACACAACGCAATCGACGCTTCCTCCCACATCGGATCCGAATGATTTTGATCGTTGTGGAAGATTGAATAACTGAGGGTGTTGCAAAGTCGCTGCGCTTCGTCATAGTCTTGCTTCCAATAGGCAACCTTGACCAATTCCAAAGGGTTATAACCCATCGAAAATTCTGGCGTGATAAGATTTAGGATCTTCACGTCCCAGCCATGACGTTCAAACTCAGCTTTCGTATTCTTGACCATATCCCCTTTTAAATCAGTTACAATCACTGACTCCTTGATCGTTGCACGCATGATCAAATCAAGCTTGGGATAAGTGAATGCTTGAGTTTTCCCTGATTGCGTCCCCGCGACCGCAGCAGTGTTGGTCTTGTTACGATCAACTAGGTCATATCCATGCTCTGGTTCGGGATCTCGCTTGTTTTCAACGAGTTCACCCCCTTCGCGTTGCTTACGGGCGGCGATCGCATCAAAACCAATCGCCGCTTGCACTGGCTTCATGGTGTAGGTTTTAGGAATTGTTAAGGTCAACGCATCAGCTTGATCCAGAGGAATGTGCAACTGTGGCGTCCCTGGATACCCTTCATATAAACTATCGTCAAGCGGGATCGCCACACTTTCTACTGCTAGTTCTTCCGGTTCTGCGAAGCGTGCAGTACCCATTGATCCAGTGTTGATGTCACGATAAGCAATCCGCATCTGATAGAGCTTCATCGGCACTTTCCACAGCCAAAATAACAACGCTATTGCCAATGGAATCAGCAAGAATGCTGGCTGCGTCAGTGGCACAAACAGACTTTTCAGGCTGAATACCTGCCGCCAAGGAAAGTACATTAATTGCGCATTAGCAATATTTTTAGGCCCGGCCTGAATCAGGTTATGTGCCATCGTTCCAAAGTAATAGATGACGTGGGTCACCAGGTTTACAAACATGTACACGCCGACGAAGCTGAGTACCCCAACGGTCGCAATCATCTTAGGAGCAGCAAGAATTTTCTTCCATTGTTTAAACGGCGTATTCATTAAAGTGATCACCTCTTCTTAACAAATTGCATGAAAAAAAGCAGTCAGACAAAGGGATTGTCTGACTGCTTGCATGCGGTTCTAAATCAAAACGTATAAAGATATTGCCGCACTGATCGTGAGTGCGCTATAATGTAATTGTAGTAAAAACACCGACGACACTTGTTCAGCGCCGCCGGTGTAGGCAAGGCCGGATTCCTCCGGTGGCCAGCTAAATCAAGTTACTTTTCAATAACCGTCAGCCGGGAAGCAGGACGGTTATTTTTTGTTGTCGTTTTTCATGATTTCCACGATTAGGACCGCGAAGGCGATCATCAAGGAAAGCGTCTGATAGACACTCATGCTTGCTCCTTTCAGAGCAACGACTACAACAAAGGCTCATAGGCATCACTCCCTTCTTTACGAAAGCAGCTAGCCACCGTCCGGCCTTTCCTCACCAAAATACATTCTACCAGAATTTCTGGCGCATACCTACCTTATTCATAACGGCTATCGTCGTTGAGTCTTATTCAGACGTATTCGGCGCCAAGCGTTCTGCACGTCTGCAATCCCTTCTTGGATACCAAACACCAGCGTCGTTGCTGTTGCAACGGCAATGATTAAGCTCAGCCAACCGTTCAGCCCTGGCATGATCCGTTGAAGAAGGCCGCCACCAACGTAGCTGGCAATCAAGTACAGGGCAAGGTTCGCAACGCTGAGCTTCAGCATGACGCTAATTAGATCGACGAAGGCCACTCCGGCAGCAAGTAGTGCGATCGTCGCGATAACTTGATACGGCTGGCCTACTGGTAATTTTTCCATCTGATTCGATGCGATCCAGATGGCTGCGACTAGAAGAAAGAAACCACATACTAATTGAGCCGCCTTATAGATCTTATTGTGGCGCCGATTGTATGCTGCCACGCGCGCGTCCCACGACTGGTTGTCATCATAAGTAATGACGACTGTGTGCACCAAGTTTCCTGCCGAAACCAGCCCCAAAACATCCATGCCAGCGGATTCAAGCTCATATAGCGCGTCACTGACCCGATCGTTCAAGGCGCCCGCAGAAAGCGCAGTAACCGTCTTTATGGCTTTCATCCGGATCACCGCCCCATCGTCGCTTGAACAGATTGCTTAACCTTTACAGGTTCATTGTTACGTTGTGTCGGCTGAACCTGCTCTGGCCCCTGGCTTTTTTCTTGATGTTGATCTTGAGACTTTTCCATTGATGCCGAAACGTCATTGATGATGGCGTTCGCGCCACGTTGAATGTCATTCATAATTGCTGCTTGTTGCTGCTCAGGCGCACCATCAACCGCTGTGAACTGATCTGTCCAGCCAGCAATATACGGCTTGGCACGTTCAAAAGTATTGATTCCCATGGACTTGCAGACAACATAGCTAGTCATCTCCGCTTGCAATTCTTTGATTCCGCGATAGGTTTTGCCCAGCACATCGTGAGTATCCCAAAACTTTGAAACATCTTTACTTTCAGCGTTATGCAACCGGATATGGGCGATTTCATGAACAAGCGTTGCAGCGTATTCCTCCTTACCCAGCCCCTGCTTCATAAAAATTTCGACAGGTTGGCCGTCTGGCGTGCTAATGGCGGCACCTTTGGCCGCACCAAGCTTGCCAGTGACCGTTGGAAATCGGGTCGTCGTTGAATTTGTTACTGGTGCGCCAAGCTGGCTGGCTTCATCACGCAAAGCCGCGATCAGTCTATCGACAGCTTCTGGATGCTCATCGGGAAATTCAAAGGGTCGATTCGGGAAAATCTTAGGATAGTCTGCGGCCTTAGCGTTAGTCTGGGTTATATCAAAGACGCTGCCCAAGCTAAAGTATGTTCCTGACTGCGTCGGCACACTTGAATCCTTAGCTGCTACCTTTGCTTTCGTACCCGCGCTAAGCTTGGAGTATGACATAAAGGATTTAGACTCGTCATCAAAGTATCGTTTGTATGACACTGGTACCAAAATCTTAAGGCCATGCTCACCACGCTTGACGTGTAGCCCTTTATCCGACCAGGTCTTGTAAGGAGCCACATACAAAGCCCCTTCATATTGCGAGCGGATCATGGCCGTATTGCGAATCGAGTAGTTGTGTTGCGTGGCCATGAAGTTCAAAAACTCTACGCGATCCTTAGGAGACATCGAATCCATCCGAATCTGCGGAATGGCACTGGTCATCAAATCCTTGATCTCTTTTTGTAGCTGCTCTGGGCTCTTCTTGGGATATTTTTTTTGAGCCATTGCTAGACCTCCTTCCGGAAAAACTCAGACTTCGTCAGCACTGGCGTGAAATCTTCATCCGGATCATCATTGGCGATGTTTTGTTGCAATCGATCATCTGCGTCGTCTAGCATGGCTTGTAGCACACCAGCGCGCTCACGAGTGACCACGGCAATCACATGATCGCCGGTCTCACAATCCATTCCGGTGATTTGCGGCCCGATCACCGACTCCAAAATAATCAAATTTTCCATAGCTACCACCTAGCCCCGTGACTGATAAGGATCGTCATAAGGAGACCGTCCGAAACTCGACTCCGGCATTGGTGGCTGCTGAACTTGTGGCTCCTGCCGTGGTTGGGCGCTACGTTGTTGCGCTTGGCGTGGCGCTGGTGCCTCGTTCGCATTATCCGCTAAGATGTAGTAATCAAATGCTTGGATTCGATAGTTGGTATGCGCATTGCCGTCATCCGTTTGGTAGGAATTGGACGACCAGCAACCATTGACCAAAACGACAGTGCCTTGGCTTAAATGACCGCTATTAATCTCCTCAAGAAACGTTTCAGCTAAATCTCCTGAGAATTGCACAGGAGCTGAATCGGTGTGCGTATTGCCGTCGTTGTAATGACGTGTGTTTTGCATATAAATTTGCACATACTTACGGTTCTTGCTTTCGCTAACTTTTGCTTGTGAAACGACGGTGCCCATGAATGAAATCGTATTTTGCATTTGCATAATGTCTTTCCTCCTAATGAAAACAGCGCCTCATTAGGGACGCTGCTTAGTCGTAAATTCATATCACTGCATCACGGCTTCGGAATCTTCCGTAGAGTCCGAGTCGACCGCCGAGGCGGAAGACTCAGACCCTTCAGTCGAATCACTAGTCGTTGGGTTATCTGATGATTGCACGGTAACGATGGTACTTGCGGTCGTCTGTTGACCAAATTTATCGGTAACAGTGTAGGTAAGCTTGTACTGGCCTGGGGTATCTGAGTCAACACCACCACTGAGTTCAATGCTAACGTCGCCATATTTACTGCTTGCCGTAACGTCATGAACCTTTACATGTTCGCCCACTTTAATCGTGGTCGGAATTTTGCTGATATCTAACGTCGGCTTGTCTGCAAATACTGTAACCTCTTGCTTTGCCGTAGCAGGTGCGCCGTTGTTATCTGCAATCTGGTAGTTCAGATCATAAACACCAGGCTTCGACGTATCGACGCTACCACTAACGGCTACCCGACCAGAAAGATCGCCATCTTGGAAGTCGCGTGCAATAACGCCACTCATGGCATTAAAAGTGGTCCCAACCTCGATTGACGTCTTAGAGTTGGTCACATAAAGTGCCGGCGCGTCATTATAGATGACTACTTCACGCTTTGTGCTTGTCGTATGACCGGCACTGTCTGTAACTGAGTAGTTCACCCAATAAGTTCCAGGAGTATTCGTGTCAACGCTTGAAGCGTCCACATGAACAGCTTTGATCAAGTTCCCATCTTCAGCATCGCGTGCAACAACACCCGTGAGATAGTTGATAAAATGTTGATGGGAATGGAACCTCATAGACCCTAAAGCCAAGATTACTGGTACATGATCAACCTTGACAGGCGTCGTTTGTCCGGAGTCATCACCTGTATCTGATCCACCATTACCTGGAGTAGCGGTTTCTGAGTCGGTAGTCGTTCCCCCATCACTTGGCAATACAGGTGTAGCGTCTAAATTAGACTGATCACCAGTTGCATTTCCAGTCACATTATCAAGCGGTGTCAAGGTTGCGTCGTGATTACCAGCATCTACAACCGTCACTTTGTCAGCATTCTTTTTGACCGAATCGTCATCATCGCTGGCAAGCGCCTTTGCCGCCAAGGCGACGAACTCCTTAGTAGTGTCTGAAGTAACAGCCTTGGCTACAGCACCAACTGGATTGACGATGGCTTTCAAAATTTCATCGGCAGCATTACTTTCGCCGTTGCCACCCAACAGGGAATCCACTAAATCATCCGCAGACTTAGACTGCTTATGTCCTTTAGAAGACCCTGTCGTTGAGTCAATCAATGAATCAGACGAACTCTTCTTTTTTGTGTGCTTTTTCAGCGGCACTTGGATCTTACCCGGAGTTGAGCTATTTTGACTGGTGGCAATATTATGAGCAAACAAGCCGCCTCCACCTAGCACAACCGCCGAGAACAATAAGATTATTGGCCACTTGCGGCGCTTTTTTTCGTCCTCTTGTTGTTCAGGTTCCATTTCTATCACTCTCCTAATGTCTGTAACTGATGCGTAAAAGCTTCGACGTTCGCCGTAGCGCTCTTACGTTCGGCAGCAGACTTCTTTTTATCGTTAGCGTCACGTTGATATTTTTCGATTGCCTGCTGGTAGATGCGGCCTGTTTCAATAGCCTTCTCCAAGGACTTATTGTTCAGCGTCTTGTTGAGCGCCGTAGCCTCATCAAAGCGTGCAGCGTGGACATAGCCCAGTGCGATTACCAATGAAAGCTTGTCGCTATTCAGATCTGCATTCAGCACAGCGGCTTGATCCAATTGATTTGTTTTTACATAGGCAATTGCAAGCATCGTTTTGCGTAGCGTGGTCATCTTTGCTTTGGTGGACAGATCAACGACTTGTGAATATTTGGTCTGCTTAAAGGCTAAATCGAACTTGCCTTCATCTGATGGATAGGCTGCAACGAATTTCTGTAAAACTTTTTCACTACCGGCAGACGCTAACTTGTTTTCAATCACAGTCCGCTTAGTCGGATAGGCTTTGGCAGCGGCCAGATATTCCTTGTTGGCAATCAGTCCTGAGTATGTCGGCGGCTGATTGGCGCTACTCAGCACACTGTGGCCGACCACAAAAAGGGTGAAACAAGCGACCAACAAGCCTAAGACCACGAAGCCTCTACGGATCGCGGTGGCACTCAGTCGCAAGCTTCGCGGATGCGGCTTATTGAGCTTAGCCTTGTGTGGCTCTGGTGTGACAACCCTAGGCGCTTTCCGGGGAGTAGGATCTAGGAAATCTTTAATCAGCTCCCGCGCGCTAGATGTTTCCTGTTCAACTGCCAGCGGCGCCGGATCAGGTTCTTCAATATGCTCCTTGGGGTCTTGCTTTTGGGTTAAGTGATCATCAAGCTGCGGTGACTCACTCGTAGGCTCCTCAGGATGCACTTCTTGATCCGAAGATCTGGTATCAGTTGCCAATTGAACCTTGTTCTCACTTTGTAGCTGTTGGCCAAGCCGATCTAAAAAAGTCTTCTTTTCAGCCGCCGGATAATCCGAAAAAAGTTCCGATGATAGCGTGTGCTGAACGACAGCAATCAGATTGTTGATGTAGGAAAGATGCTTACCAAATTCCAACTGATCAACGAAAGCACTCTCGTCATTATCACCGTGAATCACCATCACAATGGCTTCACTGAATTGATGATCGATTGCGTACTGCTCAGCTTCACTAAGCAAGCGTTGTGCCGCGTTTAGCGAGTACCGATGCGACCTAGACTTCAGCACTCGGCGTAGCTTACGGGCGCCTTGAAAACTAACAGAAAGCATGGTACTCACCTTCCTTTTAAGCCGCTTTCAGCCAGGAAATGATAGCCGCAGCCGCAATTGTGATCAATAACCCAATCGCAACGTTTTTCAAACCGTCGCGGGCTTGCTCAACCTTTTGGGGGTTCTTCTCCATGTGTGCCATACCATAGATACCCAGCTTGACCGTCGCATACAGCCCTGAAATTGTCCCGATTGCTGTAATAATGTATTGAAGAATTGTGGTGACCTTACTCATGTTGTTGACTCCTTTCTACTGAAGCATTTGCATTGTTTAACGCGTTGGCGGCAAGCGGATTTTTCGCAGCTTGTCCAAGTGCTTTCACGATAATGTCTGTATTTTCATCAATCACGGCTTGATACTGGTCATATAACCATTGATCCGGATCCGTGCCTTTTAGTTTTAAGACTGTCGTCGCAAGTTTCCGCGTGCGACTCAGATCACTTTTATTCACTGCCATAGTTATAATCACGCAAGCGCTGCGCCCTTGCCCAAAAGGCAATGAAAAGGCTT
>NZ_AZEU01000125.1 GCF_001435035.1 Lacticaseibacillus manihotivorans DSM 13343 = JCM 12514 | reverse complement strand
TTTTATTTTGTCTGAGTGCTAACGATAGTGGCTAACTTGATTGTAAAACGCGGGTTGAAATGAAATTGGGGCTTTGCTTGTGAATGATTGTCCTGTAGAATTCATATTGGAGTTGATCTTCTGTATTTTGTGAGTTGTGGTGACTACAAGTATACAGGGGCAACTCTGTTTTTGTATCGTCAATCGCCGGATTTTCGTGCATAAAAATAGCGTCAAATAATTTCGGTAGTCCGGCAGATCGGGGCTGGAATTATTTGACGCTTATTTGAGTAATCGGAACGGTATAAACTGCGCGATGACAGCATTGGGACTTTAGTGGCGTTCATCGCCAATAGTTTCCCCATGTTGCTTTCAGGACGTTTGATCCAAGCGTTAGGTGTCGGGATCACGATGCCACTGCTGCAAAACATCATGCTGAACTTATTCCCGCCGGAAAAGCGGGGCACTGCCATGGGCTTGACGGGTTTAGCCGTTGGGGTGGCACCTGCAATCGGCCCAACGTTATCTGGTTGGGTGATCGATAACTCCGGTTGGCGGACTTTGTTTGGGATGTTGCTACCAGTTGTGGTCATCGTGTTGATCCTGTCATTGTTCTTTGTTAAAGATGTGCTGCCAACTTCCAATCCAAAACTCGACATTTTGTCCTTGATTGAATCAAGCTTCGGGTTTGGGGCCTTGCTCTACGGCTTTTCTGAAGTGTCCAGCCGCGGCTGGGGCGATGCGATCGTGCTTGGTAGTATCGCCTTTGGGTTAGTCGTCATTGTGTTGTTTGTGTTACGGCAACTCAAACTCGACGATCCGTTCATTCAAGTCAAAGTCTTCTCCAGCAAAATTTTCACCATTTCCACGATTTTAAGTTCGATCGCCAACATGGCCATGGTCGGCGTGGAAATGATCTTACCGTTATACTTACAGATCTTACATGGTAAATCCGCGCTTGAATCAGGCCTCACCTTGTTGCCTGGGGCGTTGATGATGGGGGTCATGAGTCCGATCACTGGGATCGTGTTTGACCGCATCGGGGCCAAGCGTTTAGCGCAACTGGGCTTCTTCTTGTTAGCCGCTGCGACTTTACCTTTTGCCTTCATCACGGCAGATACGCCAAGCTTGTTCATCACGTTGATTTATGCGGTGCGGATGTTTGGGGTCGCGATGGTCATGATGCCATTGACCACTAACGGGATGAATGCTTTGCCGATGGACTTGATCCGCCACGGCACTGCAGTGAACAACACGGTACGGCAAATCGCCAGCTCCATGACCACGGCGATTTTGGTTTCCGTTTTGTCCAACGTGACCGACAATGCTTCACCAGTGAAGCACATGTTGACGACTGATCCGTTGAAATACAAGCATTTGTATTTCAACGCAACCTTGAGTGGTTACCATGCCGCTTTCTGGTTTGCCATCGGCTTTTCGATTTTAGGTTGGGCGTTGACGTTCTTCCTCAATAAAAAAGCGGTCGCCAGCCGCGATGTGACTGCAAAGGAGGTGTGCGAATGATTATTGCGACATTAATTCTCGGCGTGATCGGCTTATATTTAAGCTTTATCATGATGAAAAATGGTGTTTGGCGGGTGATCCTCAGTGCGATTTTTGGGGTGATCATGATCGGATCATTGTATCTGGTCAACGCCAATGACCGGTCTCATTTCGGCATGGAAAAAGTTACCACTACCAAAACTGTGACGATTACTTCTGCTAGCCCGTCAAAAGCCCTGCCGATGTTATTACATCAAGACGTTGGGACTTCCGGTAAGCGACAAGTGTATATTTACAAAGTGGCAGGCAAAACCACGCATACCAAAGCCGACTACTTGATTTCAAATCGCGTGGTCACTGGCGACAAAGCCACAGTCAAGTCGGTTAAAACCGCTTGGGTGTACAAGAATGATTTCTACAAATCCTTCTTCGCCAACCAAAACAATCACAAGCTGATCAAGCAAGTCAATACCATCACCATTCCAAAGACTTGGACCAGCTTGTCGACACAACAAGCCAAAGCATTAGCCAAGCGCTTGAAAGCTGCTCAAAATCCAACTGCAGCCCAAAAAGCTAAAATGACTGCCGCGATTCAACAAGCTGTCATTCAAGCCAAGATGAAAAATCCTGCTATGACTGCAACACAACAAAAACAAGTGATCACCCAAGCCAAAGCCAAGCTTCAACAAGCTGCGATCCAACAAGCCATCAAAGCCGTTAAAGCAGAATAGTTGCCATGTCGAGCTTTTCGAAACAACGCCGACACAGCTAGCGACGTTCAAGCACTCAGACCAAAAGACATTCCGAGTACTTGAACTAGGCTACCTGGTCAGCTAAAGGCGTTTCGAAAAGCTCTGGCACAAAAAACGTGATCGATCACTCGGTCACGTTTTTTGCTGGTTGCGGATTAGCGGTGATGATTTTTGCTGGTACTTTTTTGCGGCGGTTACGGGCCAAGATGTGCCACTGCGGACGTCCAATCAATAATCCAAATGGTGGGACTTTGTAGCAGAACCAGGCAATGCCCACCGCCATGGCTAAGACTGCCACATAGCCGATTGGGATCAAAATCACGCAAGCCCAATCGGGTAAGGTCATCAAGCTCAACGCGCCACGTAAGATACTTAACGCTAAGGTTTGATCGAGATATACCCCAAACGAAACGATCGCAGCGTTGTGAATGGCGGTTGCAAACCAAGTCGGCATACCATTTGCACGCCAAGCGGCAAATTTTTGGCCGAGGCCAAAGACTGTCAAAATCACGATCGTGTCATAAACTAACATGTAAGGTTGATGTGGCGAAACGGCGTGGGTGTGATCTAACCCTAACACCGCACGATTCCAGAAATAATAAGGGATCGTGCTAATGCCAAGCGTCACTGAAGCAATGGTCAACCCGCGCAAATGTGCGGTGACCAAATGCGTGACTTGTTGGTAGTGGATGCTGGTGTAGGCCCCAAGCATGAAATAAAACTGATAGGTGAAAATATTGACCCCGTAAGCGCGGCACCACCACAGCCACTGACTGCGATCCACACCAGGCATGATGTATTTGATCCAAGTGACAATACTTAACTGTAACAAGAAGCTGATGCCAAGCAGCCACTCGTGATGTTTGACATGCTTGAATAACCACACGATCAGCGGAAAGGCTAAGTACAGTTGCAAGGTGATCAGAATATAATACATGTACCATGCGTTGCCATGTAAGATCATATCCGCATAATCTGACCAAAATGTGGCCCAGTGATAACTCGGCGCCCCGATCAAAACCGCGAGGCCTAAATATAAACCATTCCATAATAGGTAAGGCCACCCAGAACCGGCGAAACGTTTTTGAAAGAAGCGGCCCCATTGATGGCGGTGGTAGTAATTTAAGGTCAACACCAAGCCGGTCATGAACATAAAGCCCATGCGTGTGAAATGGATCAACAAGTGCGATCCGAGTAATGCAGTGCGAGCCGCGCCACCACTGCTCATTTGTTGAATAAACGCGGTGGTGGTGTGATTGAGCAACACGCCGAAAATGAAGAAGACGCGCATCATGTCCACTTCATGAAGATATTTTTTGGCCAAGGTGACGGCCTCCTTTTAACCTGATGTGTTTAGGTTAAAGGAGAGGTTGGGCGAAACTATGGTGAAATTAAGGTGACAAATGCGTGATAAAAATCGCGGTTCTTCTCAGAAAATTCACGATTGGCGCGTAAGCTGTGCTTAAACACAACGGGGGGACTTACATATGTTAGCTTTTGACCAATTACGCGACCCAGCCCAAATCAAAATCGCCAACATGGGTAAAACCATGATGCTCGATAAAGGCTTAGGGTTAAATGCCGTGGATGATTTGATCGCCACAGCAGGCGACTATATCAGTTTTGCCAAATTTGGCTGGGGAACGGCTGCCACCATGAGCCGGGAGTTGATCCAAGCCAAAACCGCCAAGTATCGCGAAGCCGGGATCATGCCTTATCCCGGTGGGACGTTATTGGAAGTCGCTTTGCAACATGACAAATTAACGGAATTTTTGACCGAAGCTAAAGACCTTGGCTTCACCGGGATCGAAGTTTCAGACGGGAGTACCACGGTGGATGCCCATACTCGCGCCGAAGCCATTAAAGCCGCTCGCGATGCCGGCTTTAAGGTGTTATCTGAAGTCGGCAAAAAAGACCCCACCCTGGATCACGAGTTGACCGTTGAACAACGCATTGCCTCGATCAATGCCGATTTGCGCAATGGCGCGGATTATGTGATCTTGGAGGCCCGAGAAGCTGGCAAAAACATCGGCATCTACGACAAAGATGGCAATATCGTTCAATCTGAACTCGATGCTTTGGCGGCTAACGGCATTACTCAGGTGATTTTTGAAGCGCCATTGAAGCCGCAACAAGTGGCTTTGATCTTACAATTCGGCAGTCATGTCAATCTTGGCAACATCGCCCATGATGAGGTCACGGCCTTAGAAACCTTACGTCGCGGCTTGCGTGGTGACACCGTGGGGAAAGTCTAATGCGCAGATTATTTATTGTGCGTCACGGCAAAACCGCTTGGAATCTGGAAAAACGTCTGCAAGGGGCGGGTGCTGACAGTCCGTTGTTGACGGATGATTTAACGCCTTATCGACAACTCGCCCATTACTTAGATCAATATGAATTTGCCCAAGCCTTTACCAGTCCGTTAGCACGGGCTTATGACACCGCTGAATTAACGTTGAAGTATTTTACACGTCATCAAGCGCCTGAATTACAAACGGTCAACGACTTGCGGGAGTTGTCTTTTGGTCAATGGGAAGGCCGCAGTCGCGCAGAATTGATCAAGACAGCGCCTGAGTTATTTGCCTTGATGTCCAAGCGTCAAGATGATCCGCGGTTGATCAACTTAGGGATGGAAAACTTCCATGAGGCTCGGCGGCGCTTTGCCGGAGCGCTTGCTGGCATCGCGGCGAGTCTCGGGGATGATGACAATGCGTTGATTTTTGCCCATGGTGGCATCAGTCAAATCGGCATTCAAGAAGCGACAGGCAACCTCAAACTTTTAGGGCTGAAGAATTTGTCCACGTCGATTCTTGCAGTGACGCGAGATGGCTTAGCGGTTGATGCCTATAATCAAACTGCGTATTTATCACAGGTTGATTTAAATGAAGGCAACGTTTCGATTCTGTAAGCAATTGAGCCAACAAACAAACGCCTCAAGCTGATTTCAGCTTGAGGCGTTTGTTCGTGATCTGAGTTAATTCTTTTGATCGAGTTTGGCTTGTTTGGCTTGATCAGCGAGTCCATATGGGAGTAAGAAGCGGGTTTTCTTTTCCGTGCGCTTGAAATGCCAAGTGGTGTTGCCAAGCTTTAAGTCTAAGGTTTTGCCAGCGTTGGTGTAGCTACCAGACGAGTGGCTGTCACCGGTTTTATTGTAGGAATACTTCGTGGTGTTGATGCCAGCTTCAGCGTCTGAGGCGTCATCGAAGGTTTCTGCCAGCATTTCACCAGTGGTGGTCAGCTTGGTTTTATTGCCTGAGGTTTTGCGGGTGATGGTTTCATAACGGCGATAGTAAGGCGCTTGGGCCAAAGTGGCCGTCGATAAGACGCCGGATTTGTTGTCGTTAGTGAGATAAAGGGTCATTTCCACAGCCTTGGTGGTTTTGTGGGTTTTGCCGTTGGTGGTGTAAGTTTGCGCTTTATAAATGCTGCCGATTGCACTGGTGTCTTGGCGCTTGCCGCATCCGGCTAAAGCGAATAAGACCAAAAAGCCGGTTAGTGCGGCGAATAATTTGCGTTTCATGAAAGGGCCTCCGAATTCGATATGCTTTATTCTAACATATAACGCTTGCACGCATGAAAAAGATGCGACTGAAGACCGAGGCCGTCATATACTCTGCAATGTATAGTATACCCATGGACAGTCAATTGAAAAAAGGCCTGATCGAATATGGGGTGCTTGCCAGTTTGGCCGCTGGTGATTCTTATGGCTATCAGCTACTGAAAAATTGTCCGCCGGATCTGGGGTTGACCCAATCGACGTTGTATCCCTTGCTCAAGCGTTTGGAGTTAGACGGGCGGGTGAAAACCTACGCGCAATTACATAATGGGCGCACGCGTAATTACTATCATCTCACCGCACTAGGCCGTCAAAGTATCGCAGAGTTTGTCGATCAATGGGCGTCGGTGCAAGCAGTGGCTGATTTTATCAAAAGGAGTTTGGAAAATGACACGCAATGATTTTTTAGCGCATTTGCGCACCGGGTTAAAAGGGCATGTCGCACCAAGTGAAGTGAATCGCTTGTGTGCCTATTATGATGAAATGATCTTAGATTTAATGGAGTCTGGCAAGTCTGAGGCTGAAGCCGTCGATGCCATGGGCTCACCGAATGAATTGGTGTATGCAGCGACTCAAAGTGTCCCAGTTGCGCCCAAACGTCACCATCACTGGTTATTGTGGACCTTAGTGATTTTAGGCTCGCCGCTTTGGGGTAGTTTCGCCTTAGCAGCTGGCGCGATGGGTGTTTGTTTTGAAATCATGCTATGGTGTGTGCCGTTGATCGGCGGCTGTTTATCTGCTGGCTTGTTGATCGGTGGCGGCATGGCCGTCTTGATGAGCGTGCCAGCGTTTATCGCCGTCCCGTTTTATGGCATCACCCAACTTGGCGTCGGCTTAGCCTGCATCGGTGGTGGGATCATTGCCGGGTGGCTGACGTTTGCCGTGATCAAATATTGTGCGTTGGCACATGGTTGGGCGTTTCGTGGTTTAGCGTCGCAGTTTAATAAGACGAAGGGGGCGTTGGCATGAACAAATTCAAGGTATTACGCGTAGGCGCCATTTTATTTGTTGCGGGTATTGCCATTGCCATGGTCGGCTTCTTATTTTCCGGGGCGAACCCTCATGCCTATGTGCCTTACACGCATCGCTGGTATTCAGTGATCCATTTAGGGGACTAACCTCTAAATGGCAGACGATCACGATTTGTCAATTTGAAATTTCAGCACATCGCCTTTTTGGGTGGTGTGCTTTTTGATTGTCTAAGGCGTAAAGTTGTGGTTCTAGATTGGAACGAGTATAATTAATGAGAACAAGGAGGTGGCGTTGGTGAGAGAATATAAACGCTTATGGGCAGTGCTTGCAGTAGGGGCAGTCGCCTTGATTTTACAATTTGGGCTCGGACATGCCTTTTGGGCGCAAATGGTGATCACCATTTTAGGTGGGGCCTTGGCGATTTTAATGTTTGTCGACATGGTCAAAACCTTGCGCGCCGGGAACTTCGGGGTGGATTTGCTCGCCATCACCGCGATTGTTGCGACCCTTGCGGTAGGTGAATATTGGGCCTCGATGATCGTGTTACTGATGTTGACTGGCGGGGATGCGTTGGAAGACTTCGCCGCCAACAAAGCCAACAGTGATCTGCAGAGTTTACTGGCCAATAATCCAACATCGGCGCACAAGGTCGTGGCTGATGGGCAATACCAAGAAGTAGCTGCCGATGACCTGCAAGTTGGTGATACCATTTTGGTGCGGCCTGGCGAAGTCGTACCAGCCGATGCCACAGTCGTTTCTGGATCTAGTGAAGTCGACGAAGCCAGTTTAACTGGGGAAGCGCGGCCAATCGCCAAAAGCGTTGGGGATGACGTGATGTCTGGCAGTATCAACGGGGAAGCGGCCTTAACGCTCACCGTTGAAAAACGCGCCAAAGATTCCCAATATCAAAGCATTGTGGCGTTAGTCGCAGAAGCGGAGAGCAAACCTGCGCATTTCGTGCGGATGGCCGATCGCTATGCCGTGCCGTTTACGTTAGTGGCGTATTTGATCGCCGGGATCGCTTGGTTTGTGGCGAAAGATCCAGTCCGCGCGGCACAAGTTTTAGTCGTCGCGTCACCTTGTCCCTTGATTTTAGCGGCACCAGTTGCGATGGTGTCAGGGATGAGTCGCGCCTCGCGTGAAGGGATCATCGTCAAATCCGGCACGACGCTTGAAAAACTGGCCGCCGCTAAGACGTTTGCCTTTGATAAAACTGGGACCTTGACGCGCGGGGTGTTGACCGTCGATCATGTGTTGCCGCAACCAGCTTTTGAAGAAGCAGAATTATTAAATTTAGCTGCAGGGTGTGAACAACAAAGTGGGCACATTTTAGCGCGGTCCTTAGTCGCTCATGCTGGCAAAAATTTACCCGCTGCGACTGAAGTCAATGAAACCACTGGCTTAGGCGTTGCCGCACAAGTGAACGGGCATGCGGTAAAAGTCGGGCAAGCCAAGTTTATTCCAGGTGCACAAAGCTTGGCGCAAACTGCTGTGTATGTTCAAGTGGATGGGCAATACGCTGGCGCGATCACATTTTCTGATGAATTGCGCAGTGAAGCCCGCGGCACGATCAGTGATTTGCATGAACAAGGTGTGGTCGACACCGTGATGATTTCAGGGGATCAACAAGCTACCGCAGACGCAGTGGCGAAATCAGTGGGGATCGATCATGTATATGCGCAAAAACTGCCAGCGGAAAAAATTGAAGTCTTAGAAACCTTGAAACAACGCCCTGTGGTGATGGTCGGCGATGGGGTCAATGATGCACCGTCGCTTGCCGCAGCGGATGTCGGCATCGCGATGGGTGCACACGGCGCAACGGCGGCCAGTGAGTCTGCAGATGCCGTGGTGTTGCGCGATGACTTGAGTAAAGTGGCACAAGCGCGTGTGATCGGGACGCAAACCTTGAAAGTCGCCAAAGAAGCAGTGTGGATCGGGATCGCGATTTGTACCGGGTTGATGTTGATCGCAGCAACTGGTGTGATTCCAACCATCATCGGTGCGATGTTCCAAGAAGTCGTCGACACTGTGACGATTTTATACGCGTTGAAAGCTCGCAATGGGTAAAATAAAAAAACGGACTCAGCTGAGTCCGTTTTTTTTATTTGCTGGAGCTTTCAGGTGTCGTAGTTGAAGCAGTACTAGTACTGGTGGTACTTGCGGCTTGGCTTGACGAATCAGAGCTAGTCGCATTCGTACTGGTACTGTTGTGATCGACGCTGGTACTAGTACTTGTCGTTGAACTGGTGGTGCTTTCGTCATAAGGAGTGGCTGGACTAGTGCTTGCTGAAGTTGATGGCGAAACTTTTTGTTCAGCATCTGAGACGACTTGCGCCGCTTCAGCAGCAAAGACTGTATCTTGGCCATCAGTAACTTGTTCAACTTGAGCTTTTGCAGACTTGATGTCATCAGTTGATACTTGATCGGCACTTTGCAATTCATTCAAGGCATCGACTGCTTTTGCGGCTTGCCCTAAGTTGGATACGGGTTGTTGATAGATTTGCGTGAAAACGGGTTTGGCTTTTTGTAGTTGTTGATACGCAGTTAAAGCTGAGTGCGCGGTTTGTTGATAATGAGTGGTTGGGGCGATCGGCGTTTGCGTCGCTTGAGTGACCGAATACATTTTGGCAGCGGCAGAAAGTTCAGCAGTGGCTTTTTGGAGTTGTGTTTTTTGAGTGTCGGAAAGGGATGCGGTTTTGGTTTTGCGCATCAACGCTTTGGCTGCTGAAATCTTTTTTTCAGTGAGATCAACGGCAGGTAAGGTATGCGCGGAATTGCGGTATAAGGTATCAACGGCCACTTTGGTTGAGTGTACCGCCGCAGTCGCTTCAGCGCTACGCTGATGGTTGTTATAAATAACGGCGACAACACCGGCAATTGCTAATGTGAGCGCAATAATTTTCAAACGCATGACCGACCCCTCCTTTGTAGTAGCCTAAGCATACCTGCTGGAGATGACGATAGTGTTACATATCGATAAAAAAATCGCTAAAAAGTGTAACCGTTTGTGAAGCGCAGATGACAAGCTGCAAAAGTTGTCATTTGGCGACGTTAACGGTGTATGGGTTGCATCGGCCAAAATAAAAAGGCAACCACTATCCGTGATAGCAGTTGCCAGATCATTGTGCGTTTAGTCTAATTGCGCACCGTTAGAGGCGATGACTTGTTTGAACCAACCAAAGGACTTCTTAGGTGTCCGCTTCAAGTCGCGCAATTCGGTATTGGTACGGTTGACGTAAACCATGCCATAGCGTTTGTCCATGTTACCACTAGAACTTGGAATATCGATCAAGCCCCAGCCGAGATAGCCGATGACATCAACGCCATCTTCAAAAATCGCATCTTTCATGGCTTGAATATGCACGCGATGATAATCGATGCGGTAGTCATCTTGGATCATCTTCGTGCCATCAGACACTTCGCGAATGCCGATCCCATTTTCAATTGGGAACATTGGCACTTGATAGCGGCTGTAGACTTTGTCCAAAATGTCGCGGAAACCCAGTGGATCGACGTTCCAATCCCATTCATTGGCTTGGGTATAAGGGTTGTGAACCATGCCATAGTCCAAATATAAGTTTGGCGCCGTGGTCAATGGGACTTTTGAGGAGTCGATCAAATGGCTGCGGTAATAGGAAAAGGCAAAGAAGTCAGACTTTAATTCGTCGAAGATTTTTTGATCGTCAGCCGTGAAGCCAAAGTCCAAGTCGTGATTCTTGGCATAGGTGAGGACTTCTTGAGAATAATGGCCATGCATAAAGACGTCCAACAGGTTGTTGTTCAAGAATTCATCGATTTGGCGCGCATATTGCACGTCTCGTGGGTTGCTAGTCGCTGGGTAGCATTCTTCATACGCCAGCATGCCACCGATTTTCGCATCAGAATGGGCATGTAAGTAGTTGGCGACGCGCGCATGGGCGAGCATCACGTGATGGTTGATGGTGTAGATATCGTTTAAGGTCTTTTCGCCATGATCGTAGCCGGCAATATGGAAGACCCCTGAGCTAAAGTATAAGTTTTGTTCGTTGAAGGTGATCCAATAAGGCACCAAATCAGCGAATTCATCGACCATGCGTTCAGAGTAACGCACGAAGGCATCGACGACATGCCGGCTCATAAATCCGTTGTATTTTTTGGCTAAAGCCAGTGGCATGTCAAAATGATACAAGCAGATCATTGGCTTGATGCCGCGATCGATCAAGGCTTTGATTTGTTTGCGGTAAAATTCGATGCCTTCTTCGTTGAATTCGCCGTCGCCGTCAGGCACCACGCGGCTCCATGAGATCTGGAAGCGATAGGCGTTCATGCCCATTTGTTGCATCAAATCGAAATCTTCTTCATAACGATGGTATTCATCGATGGTGACGGACCAGTCCATCGAATTTTCAGTAGCAGGGCGGATGTCGTAAACCGATTGACCTTTGCCACCTTCATGGATGCCGCCTTCTGTTTGCATGCTAGAGGTTGAATTCCCCCATAAAAAGCCTTTTGGTAATGGTTGACTCATAAATGATTCTCCTTTGACAAATTATTTTCCCCGGTTCAAATTGCAGTTCACAGGTACTGTCTTGACTTCAGCCATTTGAAATTAGGACTCCAGCCGGTCGGCGATACGTGGAGAGGGTCCTCGGCGGAGCTAACTTGGATCAGGCGCATAGCGACTGATCCAAGTGGATCTCCACCTGCGGAAGGTCGTAAGCGATAAATCGCCAACGACCTTCTCACCACGTATCACCAACTGGCCTCCGTCCCAATTTCAAATGACTTCCGCACTGTTAGGCTAGCACTCAGACATGATACGCAATCAATGATGATTGCTTGCATTGATGTATAAGCTCAATCTATCAACGAAGAAAAACTGTGGGTGGAGATGGTTTGGCAAAACGGAGGTGAACGGGACAATTGCCCGTGGCAGTGAAATCAAGTGAGACGCCGTACTTTGGCGGCTTGCGCAGATTTCACCGGCAGATTTAGAAACAAAGTGGTTTTCTTTGGTTCTAAATGCGGCGTAAAAACGGAACATCGGCGGTTTGTGCCGATTTCTGTAGCCGGCCGCACCGGCAACTTGTCCCGTTCACTGTAGTGACGCCAAACCATCGGAGCCCACAGCTTTTCGGCCCGGAGGCAAGACTGTGAACGCATACATTCTAACATAGAAAGCGGACCTGTCTAAATGCGAATTCTCCTACTGGGTAGAATTCGCTGACAGGTCAAAATCAATTGCTCGATAAGTGAGCAGAATGGAAATAGAAACTCATTTTCGCATCCGCGTAAATCGCTTTAGAGAAGTTGAACAGCGTATTGTTTTTGGTGTAGTTCATCTGCGCCAACGTCAAACGCTGATCACCTGGTTCTAAGCCCATCAAGTTGGCTTGATCTGATTCCAACGTGGTCATAGACATATAGTCATCTGAAGCCACGACGGTCACATTGAAGGTTTCAGCTAAGAAATCAAAAATGGACGAGTTGATACTGTCGGTGGACAAGAACGGCACCACGCTAGTTAAGTAATAAGATTCTTCTAAAGCGTATACGGCACCATCCATATAACGCAACCGAATGACCCGATAAACTTCTGCGTCAGGTTCGACATTGAACTGTTTAGCCAGCGCAATGGTGCCTGCCGTGGCTTTGTCGAAGGTCACGATTTCAGAAGTGGGGTGGTGAGCATTTTTAATTAAAGGCTTACCAGCGCCAACGGATAAGTTGACAGCGTGCTCAGAATTCAGCTGAACATGATTGATATAATAGCCTGAACCTTGAACGCGGCGCAGCAAACCTTGTTGGTAAACCACGTCGATGGCACGGCGAATGGTATTGCGCGACACGCCAAAACGCGCCATCAGCTTGGCTTCAGTGGGGAGTTTGCTGGTGAACTGACCATTTGTGATCGCTTGGATCAATTGGTCGGCAATTTCGTGGTACATGCAGGTCACCTTCTAATCGTACAAATTTTAGTCTTAGGTACTTGTTTAATTTGTACCCATGTATTATTATAGCATTGTATTGAAAACGTTTTAAGGTTTTAGCACAACTTTTTTACAAACAAAGGGGAAAAAATTATGGCCAAGAAGACGATCATGTTAGTATGTTCCGCCGGGATGTCGACCAGTTTGTTGGTGTCCAAGATGCAAAAAGCAGCCGAAGCTGATGGCGTTGAAGCGGAAATCTTTGCAACCGCCTCCACTGACGCTGACAACAAGTTAGCTGAAAAGCACCCAGACATTTTAATGCTCGGCCCACAAGTGCGCTTCATGTTAGCCGGCTTCCAACAAAAATGCCCGAATATCCCAGTTGAAGTCATCGATATGCAAGATTACGGCATGATGAATGGTGAAAAAGTGCTTCGCGAAGCCGTTCGTGCGATCGATGCCCAGTAATTGATTAAATTAAAAACTTTTAGTTCACAGACTATTGTAACCGCTGTAAAATAAGGAGGCAATGCGCGTTTCCGCTTTCATATTCGGTCGGGTGTCAGAAGCACCCATGAGGACCTTTGGCAACAAAGTGACTGGACGTCTCCTTGGATCGAATGTGAAAGCGGAGACGCGCATGCTCCCGGGCTGGTACCCCGGCGTCGAAAAGCGCAATCAAGCAACATCGCAACAATCATTTACAAACATCTATCACAACTAACTCGTAGGAGGAATTTTTATCATGGCAGAAGAAAACGACGAAAACATGCAAGCCGTTATGGGCTTGATCATCAATGGTGGTAACGCGAAGAGCTCCGCATTTGAAGCAATCGCTGCTGCTAAAAAAGGCGACTTTGATACCGCTGCAGCTAAGCTTAAAGAAGCTGACGGTTTCTTAGTTGACGCCCACAACTCTCAAACGAAGATGCTGACCGCTGAAGCTTCTGGCGAACATGCTCAAGTTACTTTGTTGATGGTGCACTCACAAGATCACTTGATGACTGCCATCACTTTCCGCGACTTAGCTGGCGAAATCGTTGACCTGTACAAAGCTTTAGCTGAAAAGTAAACTGAATATGTGTCAAAAATAGAGCCAAGACCTGTCTTGGCTCATTTTGCCATTAACGTGCTTCCTGGGGGGAACGCCGCGTTAATGCAATCAAATAAGGAGAGTGGCTCAATATGACTAAAGGATTCTCTATGCCCAAAGACTTCATGTGGGGCGGCGCGGTCGCTGCACATCAAGTCGAAGGGGCTTGGCAAGCTGGCGGCAAAGGTGTGTCCATCGCTGATGTGATGCGCGCAGGGGCTAAAGGCGTGGCGCGGGTCGTGGATGATGCGCCAATCGATGGCAAGATCTACCCGAACCATTGGGGCATTGATTTCTATCATACCTACAAAGAAGACATCAAGTTGTTTGCTGAAATGGGCTTCAAGTGTTTCCGTACTAGTATCGCTTGGACGCGGATTTTCCCCAATGGCGACGAAGCTTTGCCAAACGAAGAAGGCTTGAAGTACTACGATGACTTATTTGCCACTTGCAAGCAGTATGGCATTGAACCGATCGTGACCTTGTCACATTTTGAATTGCCATTGCACTTGGTCAAGGAATATGGTGGTTTCCGCAGTCGCAAAGTCGTCGACGCTTTCGTGAAGTTCTCGCAAGTTTGCTTTGAACGGTATCACGATATCGTCAAGTATTGGATGACCTTCAACGAAATCAACAACCAAGCGATGTGGTCTGATCCTCATCCCATGTTACAAAACTCTGGCTTGTTGTTAGCTGACGACGAAAACGCTGAAGAGACGATGTTTCAAGCGGCGCACTTAGAATTTGTGGCGTCTGCTAAAGCCGTTCAACTCGCCCACATCATCGATCCAACCTTAAAAGTTGGGTCAATGATCGCGATGACGCCAATTTACCCATTATCTGCAAAGCCTAAAGATGTGATGATGGCAGAACGCGCGATGCGTTACCGTTATTACTTCGGCGATGTCCAAGCCTTAGGCGAATACCCAGCTTGGGTCGACAAGTATTGGGCGCGCAAAGGGTATCATGTCGACATCACTGACGCGGATCGCGCAGCGCTTAAAGCTGGCGCCGTGGATTATGTCGGCTTCTCGTATTACAACTCTTTGACGGTTGAATACAAAGAAGACAACCCATTGTACGACTACAACGAAGCCACTTCTGTTGTGCCAAACCCATACGTCCCACGCTCTGATTGGGGCTGGCAAATCGACCCAGTCGGCTTGCGTTATGGTATGAACTGGATGGCCAGTCGTTGGCACAAACCATTGTTCATCGTGGAAAATGGTTACGGCGCGTATGATAAAGTCGAAGACGGCAAGGTCCATGATGACTACCGCATCGACTACTTGCGCGACCATGTGGCTGAAATGGAAAAAGCGGTCGTTGAAGATGGCATCGAACTTTGGGGTTACACGCCTTGGAGTGGGATCGATATTATTTCCGCTTCCACTGGTGAAATGAAGAAGCGTTATGGCTTGATCTATGTGGATCAAGACGATGAAGGCAAAGGGTCCGGCAAGCGCATCAAGAAGGATTCCTTCAACTGGTACAAACAAGTCATCGCGTCAAACGGCGAAGACTTATAAACTTTTGGCGACCTCTTAGCGGAGGTCGTTTTTTTGTTTTTGGGCTAGCGTGGAAAAACTGGCAAGACGCCTCCGGCTCAGGGGAAAAGCACCTCTCGTGGCCGGCCGGCTGCAGAGATCGGCAAAGTGCGCCGATGCTCTTTCGCCTAAATTTCGAGCCAAGAAAACCACTTGTCTTGAAATTTGCCTGAATAATCGATCAAGCTGGCAAGTTCGGCCATCTCGATCGATTATTCTGCCACGTTTGGTACTTTTTCCCTGAGTCTCCGGCGTCTTGCCAGTTTTGGTTGTGAACGGCATCAAGCTAGCGAAGATATTTAAAACCCTCGCCGATGTTACTTGGCGAGGGTTCGTTTGGTTATTGATGATCTCGTTTCATGGTGGTGAGGGATGATTCGTGCATTGCATTTAACAAGCGTTGTAGTTGTGCTTCGGTTTCTAAGTCATCCCATTCAAGCAGACGGGCCATTTCAGCAACTACTGGTCCGGCGATATTTTCTGCAGTATGCGCATGGAATAAAATCGCGTTGGTCCGGCGCAACATATAATCCACTGGGGTCAATGTCATTTCTTCTTGTACGCTATAGCGCAGGCTGGCGGTTTCACCCAGACTCAATCCAGGTGCGGCGCCAGCTTGAGCGTAATGCAAGACCCGGCCGATATTTGAGCCGAAGCGTTGGGCTAAGCGATGCGCTTGCGTGCGCGGGATGCCAGCGTCTTCTGCAAGTCGTGCAAAGTAGTCGAGTGAATCCAGCACCGTGCTTGGATCAAAATGCCCACCAGAGACTTGCAAGTGCGTCGAATCAATTTGGCTGGTGTGCACGCCATGTTCGGTTAATAAGCGTTCACGGATCACGGTGATCGCCGATTCTGCCATTTTACGATAGTCGGTGAGTTTACCACCGGCAATGGTGATCATGCCGTCAGGTTCCGTCAGCACTTCATAACCGCGCGATACAGTAGAAGGCGCGGCTTGGCTTTTGGTGAGAGTTGACATCACGGCTTCAACTTGCGCTTGGGTGGCGCTACCAGATTCAAATTGATGGATGATTTCAACTAGTGGCTGAAGATCCATGGGCGTATCAGTCGTTGGTGGCGCTAGTAATGGCCGTAATCCCGCCCAGCTGGCTTCGATGTCGTTCAAACTGACTTGCGCTTCTGGGAAACGCGTATTGATCACGTTGAGCAAGTAGTCGACGTCATCGAAGTCAACTGTCGGGTGGGCCAAGTCGCCGTGGTAATCAGTATCCGTCGTGCCAAAGTACGTTTTGCCAGCGCGCGGGATCACGAAAATCATCCGGCCATCTTGTAAACCAGAGTCAAAATAAATCGGCTGTGGAACAAACAATACCGCGTCATCGACTACCAGGTGCACACCTTTTGTCGGGCGCAATAGCGGTTGATCAACTTGTGGCCGTAAGCGGTCAGTCCAAGGGCCGGTGGTGTTGAGTAACATTTTGGCGTGAATGGTGAATTCTTCACCAGTTAAATGGTCGTGGACTTTCACCCCGATAGCTTTGCCGTTGTCTGCGTGGACAATGCTGACAACTTCGAGATGACTGGCAATCAAAGCGCCTAGTTCGTCTGCCTCTTTGATGTTTTCGATCACTAAGCGCGCATCGTTGTTGACGTAATCCAAATACACGCCGCCACCGACTAAATGTTTTTCAGCCAGATTTGGCGCGCGGGCGAGCACGGCTTCGCGGTCCAGCATGTAATGGGCGTATTGTCCTTGTTGGATATTGGCCAGGCGGTCGTATAGATCCATTGCCATTTCAGCTGAGAAAAGATCAAAGGTCGCGCCTGGTTCTTGATAAATCGGCAATAACATTGGCGCTGGGTGGGGAATGTGTGGGGCGACGTTGGCGATTCGTGCCCGCTCTTGAACGGTGTCAGCGACAACTTTGACATCAAACGTCTTCAAATACCGAATGCCGCCATGGACCAGTTTAGTTGAGCGCGAACTCGTGCCGCTGCCAAAATCTCCCATTTCGATCAAGCCAGTTTTGGCACCTGACGAGATGCTTTGTAAGGCCGCGCCAGCGCCAGTGATACCACCACCAATAATCAGTAAGTCTAAGTCTGTCGTTTTCAGTTGTGCGATCGTTGTTCGTCTAGTTTGCGCAGAAAATGCCATAATGGGACCTCCATCTTAGTTGACGTGGAGAAGCTTCAATCAGGTTGTGGGTGACAGTTGAAAAGGCAAATTAAGTTAGTGTTTGAAGACCATCGTGGCTTTGACGGCTTGTTGCCAGCCTTTATACAAGTATTCACGGCGGTCGTCAGCCATTTTAGGTTCAAAGCGTTTGCCAACGGCGGCGATTTTTTTGAGCTCGTCAGTGTTTTTCCAAAAGCCGACTGCCAATCCTGCTAAGAAGGCGGCGCCCATCGCAGTGGTTTCGAGGTTTGCGGCGCGTTCGATCGGCGTATCGATAATGTCGGCTTGAAATTGCATCAAGTAGTCGTTCTTTGCGGCGCCACCATCGACGCGCAAGGCAGGGATTGCAATGCCGGTGTCTTTTTCCATGGTGTCGACCACATCGCGGGTTTGATAAGCCAACCTTTGTAAGGTCGCTTTGATGAAGTCTTCACGGGTAGTGCCACGAGTGATGCCAAACACGGCACCGCGCGCATCTGCGTCCCAATATGGTGCCCCTAAGCCAGTGAAGGCTGGGACGACATAAACTTCATCTTGAGATTTCGATGCGTTGGCCGCGGCTTCTGATTGTGGCGCAGATTCCACCAACTGCATCGCGTCGCGCAACCACTGAATCGCACTGCCGGCCACGAAGATTGAGCCTTCCAAGGCGTAATGGACTTCCCCATTGATGCCGTAGCCGATGGTAGTCAACAAGTTGTTGGCGGACATGATCGGCTCGACCCCAGTGTTCATGACGATGAAGGCGCCAGTGCCGTAAGTGTTTTTCACCATGCCAGGGGCTAAGGCGAGTTGACCAAATAGCGCAGCTTGCTGATCACCTGCCATGCCGGCAATCGGCACGCCTGAGCCGTAAAAATGATAATCTGCCGTTAAGCCGTAAACTTCGGAGTTGCTGTGAACTTCTGGCAACATGACTTTAGGGATGTTCAAGATCTTTAAGATCTCGTCATCCCATTGTAAGGTGTGAATGTTAAACAACATCGTCCGGCTGGCATTGGTGTAGTCAGTCACGTGAAAAGCGCCGCCAGATAATTTCCAAGAGATCCACGTATCGATGGTACCAAACATCAACTCACCACGTTCAGCCCGCTCTTGCGCGCCTTCCACATGATCTAAGATCCAGCGAATTTTGGTGGCAGAAAAATAGGCATCGATCAATAAACCGGTGTGGGAGTGGATCAAGTCGCCATAGCCGTCTTTTTTCAATTGGTTGGCGATGTCGTTGGTTTGTCGAGATTGCCAAACGATCGCGTTATAAATCGGCAAGCCAGTTTGCTTGTCCCAAACCACGGTGGTTTCACGCTGATTGGTGATGCCGACGGCCTGTATTTGCTTAGGTTGGATCTTGGAATCGATGAAGGCTGTGGCAATGGTGGATAACACTGCGTTCCAAATTTCATTGGCGTTGTGTTCCACCCAGCCAGGTTGTGGGAAGTACTGGGGAAATTCGCGTTGCGCATCTGCCACTTTGTTGCCATCGTGGTCGATGATCAATGCGCGGGTGCTGGTGGTGCCTTCATCAATGGCGAGGATATATTCTTCAGCCATAATTGCCTCCTTGAGGGGATGTTTTTGTCGTTGTTTAAGAATAGTTCATAACGCTTACATTATCATGATACCGCGATGCCAAGCCAGCGTCTAATAATATGACCCTAAAGAGTGATGACGAGTCGGCCTTTCGACGGATGCGCTTTAATTTGAATCTTGGTAATCTAATAGCCATAGGGGGTGGGCAGATGAAAGCTTGGCAAAAACGCGTTTTATCCATTGTAATGGTTGTTGCTTTAGCATTATGTGCGACGCCTTGGTTAACGCGTAACCAAACCACCACTGCCGCCCAGGTCTTGGATATGGTCAATCCTGTCGTCCAAGAAGAAACCGTATATGTTTCCACCAAAGATTCCGCCGTGCAGTGGCATGCGAATAATCATGGTGGACTAGATTATCGCTATGAAGTCCAAAGCTACACGGCGGATGGGATCCCTCGTAAACTTGAACTTGATGCCAGTGATCGACCACTAGATGCTAATGCGTATCTGGCAGTGGTCACTAAAGGCCAAACCGTGTTGCGTTGGCATGAAGTCCCCCGAAGCCAAGTGCCGACTCACGCGTTGAAACATCTCATGTATTAACGGTTGCTGCATTGGTTTGCAGCGAACGCAAAATGACCCGTCAAAGTTGGCGGGTCATTTATTTGGGAAAACTGCGGCACTTTGAAATTGGAACTCCAGCTGACTCGCCGTTGCATAAAGAGGGTCCTCGGCCGAGCTAACTTTGTTCATGCGCTTCGCTTTGAACAAAGTGGATCTCGACCTGCGGAATGCTGTAAGCGACAAGTCGCTAACACCATTCTCATTATGCAACGACGGCCAGCTTCTGTTCCAATTTCAAAGTGCCCGTGTGTTGCGTAACTCAAATTAATTGCCCAATCAAAGGTTCATGAAGGTATTGCTGCAAGTCGTTGCACCACTAAAAAAGCAGCCGGCTTCAGCCAACTGCTTGCAGATTATATTTGGTTTTAGTAGATGAAATCCAAGATGATCCAGCCCATCACGCCTAAAATAGCGAGGCCTAAGAAATTCAACGCGGAAAAGCCGATGAAGAACTTCCCGGAATCTTTGTTGCCGAATTCGGTGTATTGCTTGAAGACAAGCAAGTTACACATCGAGCCGACCACTGTGCCTAAGCCCCCAATGTTGGAGCCTAAGAACAGCGCTTCTTGGAAGTTGGTAAACTTGGCGATCAACACGGTCGATGGCACGTTGGAAATGATTTGACTGGAAAACATCGACGTTAAGAACACGCTATGTTCAGTGGCCATCAAGCCGCCGATCAACGCCACCACCCAAGGCAGTTGGCGCAATACCGACACGATCACGAAGAACCCGCCGAAGGTTAAGACGACAGCGTAGTCAACATCGCCCATGATCTTAGGATTGAATGCTAATGCCAACGCAATCGCGGCAATAGCGCCGACCCAGCTTGGGATCATTTCTAAGACGCCACCGAAAATGATCAGTGCCACAACGACGGTGATGATCGTGGGACGGGTTTGCACATGAATATCTTCAGCCGGCACACTTGGTAGTGGGGTCGACTTGATAAACAAGGTAAACAAGGTGATCAACAAGAGACTTGCGATCAATAATGGAATCGACCAAGTGAAGAACTTTCCGACATGAATGCCGTAATGATTCATCAAAAAGATGTTATGAGTGTTACCAAATGGCGTAAATGCAGAACCGAAGTTGGCTGCCATCCCGATCAAAGTGACCGGCAAGATCTCAGGCAACTCAAACTTTTTTGCGATTCGCAAATACAGTGGCACCAGCGTCAACACCGTGACATCATTGGTCAAAAACATTCCGGCGACGATAGCCAACAGCACAAACAGCCAAGTAAGCTGGCGGTTGGTGGTCGCCCGAGCGGTCAAACGATAAGCGAAATAATCCAAAATATGTAGATACTCGAAGATCTGGATGACAGTCATCATCCCGAGAATCGAGAATAAGGTGGAAAAGTTGATATCCGCTAACTTTGGCCTGGCGAAGAACAGACTGAGCACCACTAAGGCTGCGGTGATTTGTAACACCCGGTCTTTGGCGATGTTTTTAATTACGGTCATGAATTAACCCTCTCCAAAAAATGACTCAACATTCCTATTTTGCGCTAAAACCCGAACGGTGACAACAGTCGTTGTGTAAAATCCATGTAAACATCTAGCATGTCATGTTTACAATTAGAATTTTGGTATACTAAAAGCGATAGGAGCGTGGTTTTTTGAATATCAAAATTCTTACAGTGGGCAAGCTCAAAGAGAAATATTTTAAAGATGGCATCGCCGAATATAAAAAACGCATGAGTAAATTCGCCAAAGTCGAGCTCATCGAAGTTCCAGACGAAAAAGCGCCAGAATCTTTATCCGAAGCAGAAATGCAACAAGTCAAAGACGCAGAAGGCGAGCGCTTGTTGGGTAAGATCAAAGATCGCGACTGGGTGATCGCCTTGGCCATCGAAGGCAAGCAGCGTTCTTCAGAAGCCTTCGCCAAAGAAATCGATCAACTGGCAACGTATGGTCATTCTGATATTGACTTTGTGATCGGCGGTTCGCTGGGATTGTCTAAAGCCGTGATGAAACGGGCAGATAACACCTTGTCCTTTGGTAAGTTGACCATGCCACACCAATTGATGCGCTTGGTGTTGATCGAGCAAGTTTATCGGGCGTTTATGATCAATATTGGGAGTCCGTACCATAAGTGATGCGGTTAATTAAATTTGGACTAGAATATTTCCCGGGAAATACTGCGCAACGCTACATTGCGACATGAAATCGGTATCATTCTGACCTTGTCATGGCATAATGAACTCGGAGGTGGTTGAAATGATGATCGGTGAAAAGCTTGCGGCACAGCGGATTAAATTGGATTGGACGCAGCAAGAGTTGGCAGATAAATTATTTGTCACGCGGCAGACGATATCAAAGTGGGAATTAGACAAAAGCCAACCAGATCTGGATGATTTAGCATTGTTGTGCCAGCTACTCCATTTGGATGTTGGAAAATTATTGAAGACGGCTCAACTCAATGATGGTAGTACAGATGAGTTGCTTGCCGAACCAGCAATCACAGCGATTAAGCCAGTCGCTACCTTGCGTCCATTTTATGTGCGCGCAAAGCTTAATGGTCGTGAATATCCTCAACCTGTGCAATGGGGAAAGCAGTGGCTTAAACAAATCGATCAAACCCGTTTGTGGTTGGCGAGGCAGAGTTCGGTCAACAATTGATCTTGAAGGATGAAACAGGACAACAATTGGCGGCAATTGATCCGAGACAGGCGCATTTGACAGTTGCTCTACTGCGTTCGATGCGGATGAATACGCGGTATCAAGTTTTACTCAGTGTTCATGTCGGTTCGGATACGTATCGATTGTTGATCTACTCCTTACTGGTGGTGCCTGAGTTAGGCGATTGGTTGTTGGCGCACGCACCGCATTTTAGTGATCCTATGCAATTAGCAACACATCGTGATACCATCGATTGGCGACAGTTGTCTAAAAATGATTTTGAAAAACTGGCGGCTAACACACCTTATCTGTTGCCGTATCAAAATAATGGTTCACCGAGTTGGACATGAGTAACGTCTGAACAGATGAGAACTCTCATCGTTACTGAATAGAGAGGTCGGTGAAAGACGCAGAAGTTGAGACTTCTTCTGACGCTGACGTGACATTGACCGTTCCTTTTGGAAACTCTGCATGATATAATAAAGCCATAGAAAAAGACGTCATGCGACAACATGACGTCCGAGCAGACCGTTAAAGACGGTTGGCATATAGTTATTGGATCAAGATCGTCAAACCTCGGCCAAGAAGTTTACTGACGGTCTTTTTGATTGCCAACGATTGCCTGAATGATGACGACTACCAAACCGATGAGTGTCAGGATGAACCCGCCAAACATCAGCATGAGAGTCAATGCATCTGCAACTGTTACCAAAAGGCGCCTCCTTTCCTGTAGAGTTTGGTCATTGTGCATAGGCACCACCTCACAAAGGATCAGATTTACCAACCGTTTTTCAACTTTCTGCCAAAATATTGTATCATGACAGGGTGAATGGAACATGACATGCGTATGATGGTTTGCTAAAAAGAGCGTGGCAAACCGCAGCAGTGAATGATACAGGAGTCCGTACCATAAGTGATGCGGTTAATTAGCCAAAATTACGGTCGGTTGGGTAGTTGATTGGCGTTCCGTATATCATTTGCTAGCATGATGATGAAAGGCAGGCAATCACCATGTTACAACAAGATTTGTTGAAGCGATAACGACAACGTGAGCATTATAGTCAAGTTACTTTGGCTGAGAAGTTACATGTTACGCCGCAGGCAATCTCCAAATGGGAGTCTGGTACAAGTGTACCAAGCCTAGATAATTTGCTTGCGTTATATGATTTATACAATTTATCTTTGGACGAGCTTGTGCAAGCCGGCCCTTATTTTAAGAAACCCTTCGTGGTTGGAAGATGCTTCTCATGGCCCAAGGCTTTGATTGCGCTAAGCGTTTGGACCCTGTTCAATTTGATTTTTACAGGGTTCGGTTATCAACCATGGTGGCTGTTCGCCATTATTCTCGTGTGGGGTATCCTAATGGTGGTTCCACTCGCATTTAAGGATTATTGGGTGATTGAACGAGATGGAATCTGTGTGACGAGGTTTTCACCTAATCCGGTTAAGAAGTGGCAACAATTAGTGTTCGGTCAACCTCATGAGCAAATGACCTATGCTGAAATTCACATTGCTACACTGTACTATCACGCTAAAGAACCAACGTCTCCTTTTGATTTTTGGCGCGATACGCTAACTTTGCAGATTGAAGCAGACACAAGGCAACTTGAACTACCGATTGAAATTTCATCAGGTCGCTTTTTACCACAACTGATGAGCTTTCTGAGTCGCCAGCACGTTCAGGTCAATGATCCTCAACATGTTATCGAGGCGTTACTCTTAAAAGGAAATTTGTACGAAACCTTTCATTAGAAATAATTCTCTTCCCAAGGCGTACCAATTGCGTGCCAAATTTAGTACACAATTATAATTCACGTATCACAACCATATGATTAATGAGTCAACCAGTGGTGTACGTATGCACCATAGAAGCTTAATAACCAACAAATATAAAAGACATGGATAACTGAAAGAACGCTACTTATGAGTTGCGAAGGAAAAACGAGGGAAAAGCGAGGGAAAAAGCGTAGGAAAGTTTTCCCTCGCTAATTGAATCACTGACGCGGATAACCAGAAGAAAAACTGAAATGCAACCACAAGTTGCGGGATTGCACCTAATGGTTGGTAGTGGTTGAACTCAACATCCTAGACAATTGAGCCATGGAGGAGAACGCAATGTTTAAAGATAATTTGATTGCACTACGTAAACGCGCCGGATTGTCTCAGGAGCAACTTGCAAATACACTAGGTATTTGCAAGTCAGTTTCTAAATATGAATTGGGGACTGCAGCGCCGGATTTGGCTCGTTTAGCAGAGTTGAAAGACTTTTTCCATGTAACGTATGACGAATTATTGGGCGAGAGTAGTCAGCATGTGTCAAAGTCGACGAATATTACTAATGGTCTGATTACCATCCAATCAGTAGTCAATGGTTCAATTGTGCAGATGAGCGGCTTCAAAGTAGCAAACACTTCTGGATTCGGGCATAAGAAAGCATAAGCGGCCTTGTTGGGTTATTCGACAACGGGAAGTATTTTGGGTAAAGATATGTACTTGCTTGGATATTACGTGACAAAGCAAGTCGCAGAAAAAGAGCTTCACGCGATTCAATTGACAATTCAACAAGGACAGGCAATATATGAGCTACAGTATTGCCTACGAAATGTCAAAGCCGGTTTGCTAGGCTTGTTCACGGAAATCTGATTTATTTCCCGGGAAAAGTCGTTGACAAATTACTTTAATGGCGGCTTTTCTTTTATGTCGGCTGAATGCGGTGGGATACCAAAAATCTATTTCTTCGAGATGACAAAAAACGGCATGAAGATCTGATTTCAGTTAAAGGTGACAAAAGAGTTGATCTGAAAGCCTTCCGCAAGCAGTATGGATTGCGACGACTTTCTTTTGCATCAGCGCATGACTTGCTAATGATTATGCGGGTTAACACCAGAATCTCTGACGCCGCTTGGCCTTTTGAATGGTACAGACTGCGAAGCTCATTTTTACCTTGATGCTGAGTTCTTAGCAATGTCATCTGGAGACATCCTAACGAGGGTTCAGCCATACTATGGTTGAATGCGGATGAACTTATTCGTATCATTAGACACATGGCAATAGCGTCGATATTATTGAACCAAATCAGTGAAAATTTTCTCAGGTTCATCCGAGTACTAGGTCAAACAAACAAGGCGTTCGCTCCAAAATTCGAGTGAACGCTTTGTTTGACTGATAGATGATTAACGTTTCAAGGCTTTGACGACTAAAGCGACCGTTTGTTCAATCAAGGCGTCATCGACCTCAATAGTTGCCGTTTGTAAAACCAGCGTCGGCAATGTTGCAATCGACGCAACAATCACTTCTGGGGCATCGATAAAATCAGGGGAGTCCTCAATGCGCTGATATAACTTCACCAATGGCCCACCGGCAGTTTTCCCGTAAGCGCGAGCGGCGTCATCCAACAATTCTTGATTTGTCCATAATGCGGAAACAAAGTGGCTTTTTTGAGGACGGGTTTGCGTTTGCGCAATCGAGTAATGTTGCATTGCGCACAACTGAGACTCAATCGAATCACCAGTGAAAATCATTTGTTGAACGAAATTTTGCAAACGATTTATAAATATGCTATGTTAGAACCAATATCAATAAGGAGAGATTCCAATGCCAATTGATTTGAGAGATGTGCAAGCTGTCTATAAAGATGCTGGGGACAATATTATCTTTGCCACTATGGACTTGTTACGCGAAGACCACGAAGCTGACTTAGCCATGATTCAAGACTTGGCAGAACGACTGCCAGCCTTTGAATCCTCATTGAATGTGCGCTATCCAGATGCAGGGTTGGCCGTGGCGTTTGGGTTGTCACGGCGGGCGTGGGATTACTTATTCCCAGATGCGCCGCGGCCGGCAGAACTAGAAGAGTTTGAACCAGTCGTTGGACCAAAATATACTGCACCAGCAACGCCGGCAGATGTATTTTTCCATATTCGGGCGAAGAACTCGGCTGTGCCATTTGAACTCATGAGCAATGTGATGGATCGCATCAAATCCCAAGTCAAAGTGATTGATGAAACGCACGGCTTCCGGTATTTTGAAGGGCGCGCGATCATCGGCTTTGTCGATGGGACGGAGAATCCCAGCGCTTTGGATACGCCAGATTATGCGGTGATCGGGGATGAAGATCCGAAATTCATCAACGGGTCTTACGCCTTTGCGCAAATGTATCATCACGATATGGATGCTTGGAACAAATTGAAGACGGAACAACAAGAAGCTGCCATTGGGCGCAAAAAGTTCTCTGACGTTGAATTGGAAGATGAAGACAAGGCCCACAACGCCCATAACGTGGTATCACAAGACAACGAAGGCGGCGTTGAGCATAAAATCGTGCGTATGAATGTGCCTTTCAGCAATCCTACAGAAGGATTGAACGGGACTTACTTCATCGGTTATGCGCGGCACTGGACGGTGACGAAGCGGATGCTTGAAGGCATGTTCACTAAATCTGATCGCTTGTTGGACTTTTCCACACCAGTCAGCGGCGAAGTGTTCTTCATTCCATCATTGAGTGTGTTAGAGAAAATTGCAGATGGGGAAGCTTTTTAACGGGTGATTTGGCCGAACGTCTAGTCGGGGGACTAGGCGTTTTTTCGTGGTTTGGGGGATGCTACAAAATGTAGCACACGTTTTTTGCGGATATTGCTCGCCAACAGGTGAAGCTGGTGGGAAAATAACGTTGGAGGTGTTGAAGATGACGATCGGACAACGTTTAATGCAAGCGCGAAAAACTCAGGCTTTGACGCAACAACAAGTCGCAGACCTTTGCCATGTCAGTCGCCAAACCGTGTCGAGTTGGGAATCGGGCCGGACTTATCCAGATATTGAAAGTATTGTCCGATTGGCGGACCTCTTGCATCTTTCTTTAGACGAATTAATGCGACCAGATAGCGAATTCGTACAAGTGTTGAAACATCGTGAAGCTGGGGCTCGGGATGCGCGGCGTGGGTTTGTCGCCAGCATTGCGATGATGATCCTATTGACGGCAATTTACGGGGCTTATATTTTAGAACTGCCGGGGTTTCAGTTGGGGAATGGCACCAAATTGTTGTTGCTCGGCATTATTTTAGTTCAAGGGAAGACGGCCGAATTAATGCGGAAACGCTATGCAGATGCAAAACTTGGGACCATGGCGCAAGCAGAATTACGTGTTGCACAAATTGGCTTTGGGGTGGGCATTGTGATTTGCGGACTGGTCGGCATACGGTTTAATTGGGGTTGGCATTTTTGGATATTAACGCCGGTTTTATTGAAGGCGGCGAAGCGAATTGCCCAACTGGGCGTGCGGACAAATTCCTGGACTT
>NZ_AZEU01000014.1 GCF_001435035.1 Lacticaseibacillus manihotivorans DSM 13343 = JCM 12514 | reverse complement strand
CAATTTCGGTCTAGGTGCGGTGTCAAAAATATATCAACTCTACTTGACGAAGAGCCTAAAAGACTTGATCACTTTTGGATTTACTTACCAGTTTTAACGTGGATCCGGTTGATCGCGCGTTGCAAAGCGACTTGTGCACGTTGCAATTCGTCTGGATCAGACTTGGTTTTCGCGTCATCGATGCGGCGTTGGGCCCGAGCCCGAGCGGCTTCGGCACGCGTCAAATCGATATCGCGTTCACGTTCAGCGGAATCAGCGACGATGGAAGCGACATTGCCGCTCATTTCCATAAAGCCACCGTTGACCGCAATCGCATCTTCATGACCTGGGTTATCAGTCCGCTTAACGCGAATTTCCCCGATCACTAAAGGTGCAACGACTGGTTCGTGGTTGGCCATGATCCCCAGTTCACCAGCGATGGTTTTCACCACCACCATGTCCGCATGGTGATCATAAACTAAACCGTTTGGGGTGACAATGTTCACCGTTAACACATTCGAAAGTTCAGCCATAATGCCTTACCTCCTAGTTTGCTGCGGCTTGCAAGTCATCTGATGCATTGGCGTCAGGATCAAAGCCCATCTTCTTGGCTTTTTCAACGACATCTTCGATACCGCCGACCAAACGGAAGGCTTCTTCTGGATAATCGTCATATTTACCATCGAGGATATCTTTGAACCCGCGCACAGTGTCTTCGACCTTCACGTACTTACCAGGTAAGCCAGTGAAGCGTTCGGCAACGGAGAAGGATTGTGACAAGAAGTTCTGGATCCGACGCGCACGCGCAACGGTGATCTTTTCGTCATCAGACAATTCATCCATACCTAAGATAGAGATGATATCTTGCAATTCCTTGTAACGTTGCAACACTTGTTGGACCTTCATGGCCACGTCATAGTGTTCTTGGCCGACAATTTCTGGGGTCAAGGCGCTAGAAGTGGATTCCAATGGATCAACGGCTGGGTAGATCCCTTGCTGCGTCAAGCGACGTTCCAAGTTAGTCGTGGCATCCAAATGGGCGAAAGTCGTGGCAGGCGCAGGGTCGGTATAGTCATCGGCAGGCACATAAACGGCCTGGATAGACGTAACAGAACCCTTCTTCGTTGAAGTGATCCGTTCTTGCAATTGACCCATTTCAGTCGCCAACGTTGGTTGATAACCAACGGCTGATGGAATCCGGCCAAGCAAGGCAGAAACTTCAGAACCAGCTTGCGTGAAGCGGAAAATGTTGTCGATAAACAACAGCACATCTTGGCCTTCGACATCACGGAAGTATTCCGCAATGGTCAAACCAGTCAAGGCCACACGCATCCGGGCACCAGGTGGTTCGTTCATTTGACCGAACACCATGGCCGTGTTTTTCAAAACGCCAGAACCTTGCATTTCAAAATACAAGTCGTTCCCTTCACGGGTCCGTTCGCCGACACCAGTAAACACTGAAATGCCGCCGTGTTCTTCAGCGATATTGTGGATCAATTCCTGGATCAAAACGGTTTTGCCGACACCGGCACCACCGAACAACCCAACTTTCCCCCCACGCAGGTAAGGTTCAAGCAAGTCGATAACTTTGATCCCAGTTTCAAGGATCTCAGAAGTCGTGTTAAGGTCTTCGAACGCAGGAGCTTCTCTATGGATAGCATCGCGGCGGTGATCAGCCGGAAATTCAGGGCCGTTATCGATCGTCTCGCCTAACACGTTGAACACCCGGCCGAGGGTATCTTTACCAACAGGCACGGAAATCGAAGCACCAGTATCAGTAACTTCCATCCCACGTTGCAGCCCATCAGTAGAGTCCATCGCAACGGTACGCAACACGCCGTCGCCAAGTTGTAACGTTACTTCAAGAGTCAAAGTTTTGTCATCAGACTTAGCAACAGTCAACGCATTGTTGATCGCTGGGGTTTCACCGTTAATAGGGAATTCGACGTCGACAACAGGGCCGATCACTTGCACGATTTTACCAGTATTATTACTCAATCAAATCGTCCTCCCTGTTGTAGATTCAAGCATAATGCTTGTTGATTGTGATTGTTATTCAAGCGCGTTTGCCCCGCCGACGATTTCAGTGATCTCAGTGGTGATAGCCGCTTGCCGGGCCCGGTTATAGGTCACAGACAAACGAGAGATCAAATCATTGGCGTTATCAGTGGCTGATTTCATGGCTGTCGTTGAGGCTGCATGTTCGGCAGTCTTAGCATCCATGATCGAACCAAAGATCAAGCTTTCAGCGTATTGTGGCAAAATAGCTTCCAACACAGCATCAGGATCTGGTTCTGTGAGGTAGTCGATATTTTTGTCAGCCACTTCCGACACATCCAAATCGGTGATCGGAAGCATTTTTTCAGCTCGGAAAGCAGAAGTCAACGAGTTGACATGGTGGTTATAGCAAACATAAAGTTCGTCAAACACACCAGAATCAAACATCGTGACCGCAGTTTTCACGATTTCGCGGACTTCGTTGAAGGTTGGAATGTCAGAAACACCCCGATATTCATACGCCAGATCCACGCCGCGGGCTTTGAAGAAGTCAGCGCCAGTGCCACCGACAGCTAATATGCAATATTCGTCAGGCGACTTATGGTCGTCTTGGATCATTTGCATCATCGCTTTTAAAATGGTGGAATTGTAGCCGCCGACTAACCCACGATCAGAAGTGATCACGAGATAACCGGTTTTCTTGACTTCGCGTTCTTGCAAAAGGCTGGCAACTTTGAAGCCTTGTTTGGCATCAGCTTTACCATCAGTTTGCATCGCTTCTAGTTGCAACAGTTGGGCTGCAGCCAAATGCGTCACGATTTCGCGCACTTTGTTGGCGTAGATCTGATAATTGTTCGCGCGTTTTTCGATTTGAGAAAGCTTGGCACCTGAAACCATTTGCATGGCTTGGGTGATCTGACCAGTTTTCTTCGTCGAAGCAATTTGGCGCTTGATGTCCATTAATGATTCAGCCATGCGGCACCTCCTTATTTCGCGTCGGTGCTAGCAGCGAACCCATCAGCAAAGGCTTTGATGGCGGCATCAAAGGAGTCGCCTTCAGGCAGTTTGCCAGTGTTTTTAATGGTATCAAGATCTTGTTTGTCGTTGGAGTCTAAGTAATCGGCTAAGCCAGCTTCAAAGCTAGCAATATCGTCGATCGCAATGGCATCCAAATACCCGTGAGTCAACGCATACAGGCTGGCCACTTGGTATTCGACAGGCATTGGCTTGTGAACAGGTTGCTTTAAGACTTCAACCGTCCGCCGCCCACGGTTCAACTTGGCTTGCGTTGCCGCATCCAAATCAGAACCGAATTGCGTGAAGGCTTCCAGTTCACGGAAGGACGCAAGGTCCAAACGTAAAGTCCCGGCAACTTTCTTCATCGCCTTGATCTGCGCATCACCACCAACACGAGAAACGGATGACCCAGCATCGATGGCAGGACGTGTGCCTGAGTAGAACAGATCAGATTGCAAGAAGATCTGCCCATCGGTGATAGAAATCACGTTGGTTGGAATGTAGGCGGAGATATCCCCAGCTTGGGTTTCGATGATCGGCAAGGCAGTCATTGAACCGCCGCCTAAATCATCAGACAATTTTGCAGCCCGTTCCAATAAACGTGAATGGGTGTAGAAAATGTCCCCAGGATAGGCTTCACGACCTGGCGCACGGCGCAGCAGGAGGGATAATTCACGATAAGCAGTGGCTTGCTTGGTTAAATCATCATAAATGATCAACACATGCTTGCCGTTGTACATGAATTCTTCACCCATAGCCGCACCAGCATAAGGCGCGATGTAAAGCATTGGTGCAGGTTCAGAAGGACCAGCAGTCAATACAATGGTGTAATCCATGGCACCATATTTCTTCAACGTTTCCACTTGAGCACGAACGGTGGAGTCCTTTTGCCCAATGGCGACGTAGACACAGATCATGTCTTGGTCTTTTTGGTTGATGATGGTGTCAATGGCGATCGATGTTTTACCTGTTTTACGGTCGCCGATGATCAATTCACGCTGGCCACGGCCAATTGGAACTAATGCATCGATGGCTTTCAAACCGGTTTGCAATGGTTCCGTAACGGATTGCCGTTGCATAACGCCTGGGGCTTTGACTTCGATTGGGCGAGTGTTGGTCGTCTTGATCGGGCCATTGCCGTCGACAGGTTGTCCCAAAGAGTTGACAACGCGACCGATCATCGCTTCGCCAACAGGCACTTCCATGATCCGGCCAGTGCGTTTCACTTGGTCGCCTTCGTGAATGTCGTCAAAACTCCCAAGAATAATGATACCAACATCATTACTTTCAAGGTTTTGGGCCATCCCGTATGAGCCATTGCTAAATTGCAGTAATTCACTGGCCATCGCGTTTTCAAGGCCGGTCGCACGGGCGATCCCATCACCCACATAGGTAACAGTGCCGACTTCTTCAACATCGAGGTCATCTTGATAGTTTTCAAGTTGTTTTTTGATCAGAGAACTGATTTCCTCAGTCTTGATGCTCATCCGGTTCACCTCTTTTTCAAGTTACTTCGCGAGCAATTGTGCCCGCAGTTTCCCTAAACGAGTTGCCACAGACCCATCGATCAAAGCATCGCGAGTCTGGACTTTCACGCCACCTAATAATGCGGCATCGACTTTAGTAGTCATTTGCACAGTGTTGGCGTGAAATTTATTGGCAATTGCTTGGCTTAATGCAGATTGTTGATCGTCAGTTAACGCAACTGCCGTCGTGACGGTGGCGTCAAGCTGGCCGATCGCATCCGCATAGCGTTGATCGAAATCTGTAAAGATAAACGGTAAAGCCGCAATGCGGCCATAATCAAACGTCACTTGCAGTAAGTTGGCGACCAAACTGGACGCTTCAGACTTTAAGGTGTCGATCAAGGCTTGTTTATCTTCGAGTTTTACGGTCACAGCAGTCAATGTGGCCAACAAGTTAGGGTTTTGCGCCATCACTTGACGCAAAGAAACGAGCTCTTCGGACACGGCTTGAAGTTGATCAGTTTCCTGAGCTGCTTCAAACAATGCGCGAGCGTAACGCGGAGCTACAGTGGCATTAGTGAGTGCCATTGACATCACCTAACCCTTTGATGTAGCCATCGATCAAGGCTTGTTGATCGTCTGCGTTCAATTCCTTGCCGATGATCTTCGTGGCAATTGCCAACGAAAGCTCAGCAACATCATCTTTGGCGGAGTTCAAGGCATCGGCTTTTTGTTGCGCGATGTCTTGTTGCGCATTAGATTTCAAAGTCGCGACTTCAGCATGCGCTGCGTCGACGATTTCTTGACGTTGCTTTTCACCGTTTTGTTTTGCGGTAGACACAATCTTAACGGCATCGGCCTGGGAGTTTTTGAGCTCGGCTTGGCGCTTTTCAGCCAGCGCCTGGGCTTCAGTGCGGGCATTTTCTGCGTAGTCTAAGTCATTGTTGATCTTGTCAGAACGTTCGCCCATCATCTTGGTCACAGGACCCCAAGCGAATTTTCCAACGAGGACCATCAACACGGCAAAAGCCACTAACAGAAAAAGCATGTCACCTAATGAAGCCATGTGTAGCCACTCCCTTTCCAATACACCTCAAAGCGCAAGGCTAAAAGGTGTGATAGTCGAGTGTATGACCTGTTCAGGTCACGCGCCCTGTATTACTTGCTCATCAACATGAAGGCAACAACGATGGAGATGATCGGAACGGCTTCAATCAAACCAACACCGATGAACATCGTGGAACGCAATTGGCCGGATAATTCTGGCTGGCGTGCCATCCCTTCAAGGGTTTTAGAGATAACTTGACCGTTACCATAAGATGCGGCGAGCGCGGCGAGGCCGGCTGCGATAGCTGCGGCGATGTATTGCATATTCTTCTTCCTCCTATTATTCAGAAACTACCTTGTGTGACGTATAAACCATCGCAAGGGTGACAAAAATGTATGCTTGGATCGATCCAATGAATACTGAGAACCCTTGCCAGACCATTTCTAGCACGAACCCAGCAATAAAACTCGTTGGACCGCCCAGTCCTGAGAACGCAAATTGACGAATCAGCAATACCAATACTTCACCAGCGAAGATGTTCCCATACAAACGCATGGATAACGTGACGAAGTTGGTAAATTCTTCAATAATGTTGATCGGCAACAAGAACGGCACTGGCGAGATAAACCCGTTGAGATACCCTTTGAAACCTTTGAATACAACACCGAAGTAATGCGACAGTACTAAGACCAACATCGCTAACGTCATGGTGATCACAGGATCAGCCGTTGGCGAACGGAACCAAGTTTTGCCGCCCACATCAACTTGTAAGAACAAGCCGACCTGGTTATTGATGAAAATGAACAAGAACAGCACAAAAGCCAGAAGTCCAAAGCGATTCCCTTCAGGCCCAGGCATTTGTTGCTTCACGATCCCGTTGGTAAAATCGATGACCCATTCTAAAATGTTTTGTTTGCCACTAGGCCGCAATTGCGGTTTGCGTGATAACCAAAAGACTAAGAGGAAGGTCAACGTTGCCGTGATCAAGATCGCCAAGTCATTCGTCAAATTAAACGTTAGCCCAAACAATTTAACGTAGGGATAACTTTCGTTCACAGAATTCACCTCCTTAACCGAAGCAATAGTGTATGTAGGGCTCGTCAACCAACATTGACAGTCAGGCATTAACTATCGTTTCTAAAATCGCGGAATGTCCGGATACTTATCCTTCAAAACACAACCATTACTCTATCACCAAATGGTAGAAAAGACAAAGCGTCTCGTCACATTTTTGTCATTTTGTCGTCTAGCTTTTCAGAACTTTTTTCATCGCTTGTCATAGTACTATTCGCTTCTCTGAATAACGGCAAATGCCCATGTGACTGCCTGTCATCGATACCGCTTGAGGTTGCAAGCTTCCTTTGTCACCAGGCAACCGCTAAAGGCGGCGCTTACATTCCATTTTGAGCTTAAACATGAAAGTTCGCTTACATCTGTTGTAAGTTTCGGTTTTCAACTGTACTTACAGGCATGCTTCACTGCTCTGTCCCCACCGGTTCATCAAGCGCTGAATTTACGCCACTAAAAAAGTCGCCATTGCTGACGACTTTTTGCAAAACTTTATTTGGTACCGAACAAACGGTCACCGGCATCGCCTAAGCCAGGCACGATGTAACCGTCTTTGTTCAAGTGATCATCTAATGATGCCGCATAAATGTCAACATCAGGATGGGCTTCTTGAACAGCTTTAACACCTTCTGGGGCCGCCACTAACACGACCAAACGCATGGAGGTCGCACCACGCTTTTTCAGCGCTTCGATCGCCATGTTGGCTGAACCACCAGTAGCGAGCATCGGGTCAACAATGATCAAGTCACGTTGATCGATGTCTGTGGGCATTTTAACGAAGTATTCGTGAGGCTTCAACGTCACTTCGTCGCGGTACATGCCGATATGACCCACTTTAGCGGCTGGGATCAATTCCAAAACGCCGTCGACCATGCCCAGGCCAGCGCGTAAAATCGGCACCACTGCCAATTTCTTGCCGGCGAGTTCTTTTTGAACCGTCTTGCCCATTGGGGTCTCGATTTCAACGTCTTCCAACGGTAAGTCGCGGGTGATTTCATAAACCATCAATTCCGCAATTTCGTTGGCGACTTGACGGAACTCCTTGGTCCCGGCGTTCTTGTCGCGAATCAAAGTCAGCTTGTGTTGAATCAGTGGGTGGTTCAAAACCGTAAATTTGCCCATGCTAGTTAGGTCCTCCTTCAAATTTATGCGCCAATGCGCAAAACCTTATCTATGATAAAGGATGAAGGGCAGTTAACGCAAGGACTGATTGCTTAATTTCGGCAAGTTTTGTCGGATCTTCACGATTTGCGATAGCAGCAGAGATCAATTCTGCCACTTTTTTGCATTCTGCTTCGTTGAAACCACGCGTGGTGATGGCAGCAGAACCGATGCGGACACCAGAAGTTTTGAACGGGCCATTTTGTTCGCCTGGGACTTGGTTTTTGTTGGTGGTGATGTCTACCGTATCCAAAAGATCTTGCACATCGCGGCCAGTCACGCCATAACCGGTGACATCAAGCAAGACCATATGGTTGTCAGAGCCGCCTGAAATCATCTTCAAATGGTCATCTTCAGCAAAGCCTTCACACATCGCTTGGGTGTTTTTGACGATTTGTTGCGCGTAAGTCTTAAATTCTGGCTTCAACGCTTCACCTAAGGCCACAGCCTTGGCGGCGATCACATGATCCAAAGGTCCGCCTTGGATGCCTGGGAACACCGCAGAGTTGATGGCTTTGCCGTATTGGGCTTTGGCTAAGATCATGCCCCCACGCGGACCGCGTAAGGTTTTGTGCGTCGTGGTGGTGACCACATCGGCATAAGGCACTGGGTTCATATGCGCGCCACCAGCAACTAGGCCTGCGATATGCGCCATATCCACCATCAAAAAGGCCCCAACGCGATCGGCGATATCACGGAAGCGAGCAAAATCGATTTTACGACTGTAAGCAGACGCGCCAGCTACGATCATGCGTGGGTGAATTTCTTCAGCGATGGCTTGGATCTGGTCATAATCCAAACGGCCAGTTTCAGGATCTAACCCATAATGATAGAAGTGATAGGTTTGGCCGGAGAAGCTAACGGCTGCCCCATGCGTCAAATGCCCACCATCAGTCAAGTCCATGGCTAAGACTTTGTCGCCGTCTTCAAGAAAAGCGCGGTAAGTGGCCATGTTCGCACCAGAGCCTGAGTGTGGTTGCACGTTGGCATATTCGGCGCCAAACAATTCTTTAGCGCGGTCAATGGCGAGTTGTTCGATCACGTCGATATACTGATTGCCCCCATAGTAACGGTGGCCAGGATACCCTTCAGAATACTTATTGGTCAACACAGAGCCTTGAGCGGCGCGCACCGCTGGGCTGACAATGTTTTCAGAAGCGATCAATTCGATGTTGTGCTGTTGGCGTTGTTCCTCATCATGAATTGCAGTAAACACTTGTGGATCATAATCGTTAAAGTCCAATGTCTTGTACCCCTTTCTGAAAGTAGCTTCAGTATACCAGAACGTTTTTCACTTTGCAGGTTTAAAGTGTTCGTTCCCAGCAGATTTTAATAGCCGGTTCATGTAAGCGGCACCGAGGCCAACAGCAGGAAAGGCTTGCGCCAACACTAAGGTCACGGTTGGATGTAAGTCAAACCACCGTAAGCCGGCAAACAGCGCATGCGTCGCGCTTTGAATATCTGTCCCTAATGAAAACTGTGGTGTTGCATCTGGCACTTGCGCCAAAATATCATCAGTCGCCAAAACCCCGAATGGTTGATTTTGGGTGGCGATCCATTTCAAGGCTTCTTGAAATTGTTCGGGATCATCGACAATGATCACTTGCGCAGTTGGGGCATAATGCTTGTACTTCATGCCTGGCGCTTTCGGCGTTTCATTGGCGCCAACGTGGTGCATTTCCGAATCCACAGTCCCGATCACCGGATACAATTCTTTTGGTCCAATGGCACCAGGGCGTAAAATCGCAACGGGATCCACAGTCAAGTCCACAATCGTTGATTCCACACCGACTTCAGTTGGACCATCATCTAAAACGCCTGCGATTTCCCCATCAAAATCATGCAGCACATGATCAGCAGTGGTAGGCGAAGGCTTCCCAGATTTATTGGCAGAAGGCCCCACGATCGGCACCCCAGCTTCGGCGATCAATTCGCGCGTCAGTTGGTTTTCTGGCATTCGAAAAGCAGCCGTGTCTAACCCACCAGTAACGGTTTTGGACAAGGAACCTGGATGAATGGTCAAGATGATCGTCAACGGACCTGGCCAAAAGGCGTCCATCAATTTCTCAGCTTGTGGCGTAATGTCAGCAAACTGCGCGACCATTTCCCGGCTGGACACCGTGACGATCAATGGATTATCGCTGGGCCGGCCTTTGGTGGTATAAACCGATTTTGCGGCTTGGGCGTTAGTAGCGTCGGCCCCAAGTCCGTAAACTGTTTCAGTAGGAAAAGCAACCAATTCACCGCGACGCAAAGCTGCGGCAGCTTCTGGGATCGTGGTTTGATCAAAGCGTTTTGTTTCCAATTGAATAGCATCCCTTCTATTTAAAATGTCAATTTCACCATGCGCGGATGACCGGCAAGATCTTGTCGAAATTCAACTTGTGCTTGTGGCAGGACCTCAGCAAACAATTTTGCCAACGCCGGCTGTTGCTGATAACCAAATTCCAAATAAGCCTGACTGCCGGCATGCACATGCTCAGGCAATTGCTGACAAAAGCGTTCAAACAATGCCAGGCCATTGTGATCGGCAAATAACGCCAAATGCGGTTCAAAGGCCAGCGTGCTTTCATCCATCACATCAACTTCTTTGTGGCTGATGTAAGGCAAGTTCGACACGATGCGGTCAAATCGTTGTCCAGCGACTGCACTAAATAAGTCACTTTGCTTAAGTGTGACCTCAACTTGCAACCGTTGGGCATTTTGTTGGGCAATGGCTAAGGCATCCGACGACACATCCATCATCGTGACATCAAGTTGTGGGCATTGGGCTTTTAAGGTGATGCCGATCACCCCACTACCAGTGCCAACGTCCAATAACGTCTGCGCTTGCGCACGGTCTTCTGCCACCCAAGCGACTAGTTCCTCAGTTTCAAATCTTGGGATCAAGACTGCTGGGCTGACCTTGAAATCATGTCCGTAAAATGGCGCCAACCCGATAATATATTGCGCTGGCTCATGTTGCAACAACCGCGGAATGGCCGCTTCAAACGCCTTGGCAATAGGATCTGGCATGACATCGCGGCCATGCAATTGCAACTGCGTCGGGGTAAAATCGCCTAAATATTCCAGCACATAGCGAGCAGCATCCGGGTCGATGCCGGCTTTTTGAAGCAAAGAAGACGCTCCTGCGAGCGCCTCATGATAAGTCTTATTCACCGATGGACTCCAGCTTCTTGGCTTGATCAGCGACCACTAAGGCATCAATGATCTCACCTAAGTCACCGTTCATGATCCGATCGAGTTTGTTTAAGCTCAAGCCAATGCGGTGATCGGTTACCCGGTTTTGCGGATAGTTGTACGTCCGGATCCGTTCAGAACGATCCCCGGTACCCACAGCGGTTTTCCGCTTTTCAGCGTATTCGGATTCATTTTGACTTTCATAGTAGTCATAAACCCGCGCGGTTAAAATTTGCATCGCCTTGACCCGGTTTTGTTGCTGGGAACGTTGATCTTGCATGGTGACCACAATATTGGTTGGGATATGCGTCATCCGCACCGCAGAACTGGTTTTGTTGATATGCTGACCACCGGCACCACTGGAACGGTACACATCCGTACGAATATCTTTAGGGTCGAGCTTTAAATCGACTTCATCATATTCTGGCATCACGCCAACTGTGGCCGTACTGGTGTGGACTCGACCAGCTGATTCAGTCACAGGGACGCGTTGCACACGATGGGCGCCAGATTCATATTTGAGCTTGGAGTAAACCGAATCGCCTGTGATCATCACGGCCACTTCTTTATACCCGCCGACTTCAGTAGGATTTTCGTCGATGATCTCCAGCTTCCAGCCTTGGCGTTCAGCATATTTCATATACATGGACAACAAATCAGCGGCAAACAAGCTGGCTTCATCCCCACCGGCAGCGCCGCGGATTTCCATGATGATGTTTTTGTCATCGTTAGGGTCTTTAGGCAACATCAAGACTTTGATTTGGTCTTCTAAGTCTTCGAGCTCTGGGCGTAATTCCGCTAATTCTTCTTTGGCGAGTTCTTCAAGATCTTCATCTTTGGATTCACGCAAAACGGATTCCGCTTCATCGAGATCTGCTTTGGTTTTTTTGTACTTTTGGTAGGCGGCGACGACTTCACGCATGCTGCCTTCTTCTTTGGAGAGTTTCAAGTAGCGATCCGTGTCTTGGATCACTTCTGGGTCACTCATCAATTCTTGTAATTCATCATAACGGTCGAGCAAACCGTCAAGTTGGGCTAAAATCTTATCCATAATTCCTCCGTGAATGACTTAGGCAATCGACATGATAAGCAAAATCGCTAGGACTTGCTCAGCCGATATTCCGCCAAGTTTTCAGGCGGAAAATAATAATGATGACGGCATACTGGGTAGTAGGATTCATTACCGCCGATTTGGATCTGTTCGCCAGCATACACTGGCTGGTCATCATGAACCCGCAAGTTCATGATGGCTTTTTTCGCGCAAAACCAGCAAATGGTTTTCATTTCTTCGATTTTATCTGCGTATAACAGCAAATATTTTGAGCCTTCAAACAATTCATTTTTAAAATCATTCTTCAAGCCAAATGCCATCACTGGGATCTTGAGTTCATCCACGATCCGCGCGCATTCAAACACATGATGCTTTTGTAAAAATTGCGCTTCGTCAATCAACACACAATAAGCATTCGCATCCAGTTGTTGGACCAGATCAAAAACATTGGTGTCTGCGGCAATCGGTGTGGCTTCGCGTTGCAAGCCGTGAATGCGACTGGCAATCATCCCCACGCCTGAACGGTTATCCAAAGCCGACGTTAAAATCACCACGGATTTATTTTGTTCTTCATAATTATGTGCGACTTTTAAGATCTCAATGGACTTGCCTGAATTCATCGCCCCGTAGCGGAAAAATAGCTGCGCCAAGTGGATGCCTCCTTGATTGAAAATATACCTCAACTATTATAACGAATTTTCACGCTGAGTAACAGCGCAATTGATATAACCCTGTTGCCACTTGGCACGTGTGGTAAAATAAATGCAACTAACCTGAGAGGAAGAGCACATTGGCCCATTCAATCACTTTCAAAAGCCGCGTGGCGATCATCGCCGGGCGGTTCAGCTATTGGTTTTTACACACGTTTATGAAAGGTGGCAGTTCCCTTCCTGGCAAAATTGCGCGCCGCATCGATCCCGATGTGCTGCAAGCTTTAGGCCGCGATTACGATGTGGTGATCGTCACTGGGACCAACGGCAAAACGTTGACCACTAACTTGATCACCAAAGTCCTCAATCAAAAATATCAAGAAGTCCTCACCAATCCCACTGGCTCCAACATGATGCAAGGGATCATCACCGCGTTTTTGGCCAAAGGTAAACACGGCAAACGTCGCTTGGCTGTCCTTGAAGTCGATGAAGCCAACGTGTTGCCAGTTTCGCAATACTTGACGCCGAAAGCATATGTGATGACCAATATCTTCCGCGATCAAATGGATCGTTATGGCGAGTTTTACACCACGTATGAAAAGATCCTCGCCGGCATCCGCTTGCATCCCACTGCGACGATCATCGCCAATGGTGACGCCCCGATTTTCTCCTCGCGTGAACTCCCGAATCCTTGGCGTTATTACGGCTTTGCGTTAAGTGAAAATCAAAACGATGATCAAGTCGCGCCACCGAATACCGACGGCGTGTTATGCCCAGTGTGTGAACACATTTTGCACTATCATGGGATGACCTATTCCAATTTAGGCAGTTTCTTTTGTCCCCACTGCGGGTTTAAGCGGCCTGCCTTAGCGCATGCTGTGACTAGCGTTTCCGACTTGACCCCCACCAGTTCTGCATTTGCCATCGACGGTCGCGATTTGACCTTAGGGATCGGCGGCATGTACAACGTCTACAACGCACTGGCCGCGTATTCCGTTGGCGCAGAATTCGGCGTTTCTGCTGACGCAGTCGCCAAAGCTTTCGCCTACGATGAAAAAGTCTTCGGTCGCCAAGAAGAAATCAATGTCGATGGTAAAACCGTGACCTTGATCTTGGTGAAAAATCCCGTTGGCCTAAATGAAGTCCTCGCGATGATCCAACGTCAACCTGATCACTTTGGCTTAGGCGTCTTACTAAATGCCAATTACGCCGATGGCACTGACACCAGTTGGATCTGGGATGGCAACTTTGAACAATTGGTTGAATCCGGCCGAGCGACCACTTATTTAGTCGGTGGTGAGCGTTACAAAGATATCGCCTTTCGCATGACCGTCGCTGGCGTCGACAACCTGATCGAAAAGCCAGACCTCGGCGATGTGATCAACCAAGTGAAACAAATGCCTGAAGATCACGTTTACTTACTGGCAACTTACACTGCCGTCTTGCAACTGCGCAAGAAGCTAGCAGATGGTGGATATATCAAACAAGGGTTCTAAACTCAAAACAGCTGATCGACTGAAAAAGTCGGTTCGCTGTTTTTTTGACCCGTCGCCAACAAGTTTAGCCTTGTAAATATTCTTCCCCGCGTTTTACAATCAAGTTAGCCACTATCGTTAGCACTCAGACAAAATA
>NZ_AZEU01000124.1 GCF_001435035.1 Lacticaseibacillus manihotivorans DSM 13343 = JCM 12514 | reverse complement strand
GGTACAACGCAAGTGATGCCAAGGAATCAGTCTGGATTCAAGCTTTCATGTTTTAGCTATATTAAAGGCATCTAGTTGGGCAGGATCCCAAACCGGTTGTTGGAATCGTTGTTTGTTGGCAAGCCAATCTGGGTCGTAGAATGGGAGCCCTAATTGCTGGGCTTGGACTTTTTGAGCTTTGAGCTGGTCAAACATGTGCTGAATATAAGTTGACGTATACGCCAAGCTAGGCTGATTTGCTTCCGGATGCAATAAAATATCACGTTGATTACTATACTGATATAACTCAATATTTTTGATATTCACCAAAAGATACGCAATTGGCAAAAACTGATCCAGTTCACGCTCAAATTGACTGGAAAAGTCCCAAGCCAATTTTTCAAAGTGTTCTGCTTGCTTTTGCCGGTGCCATTTATCGGTAGCATATACTGCCTTAAAGCGCTGGATCACTTGCATTAACTTTAATTGATGCGAACCATACGCCTTGATTGTTTGTTCCAAGCGCTGAATCTGGTGTGTCCACTGTCGTGTTTGTTCATGAGGTACCGACTTTAGCCAGCGTCGGAAATTTTGAATTTCAGTGCCCACCAATTGACTTTCAAGACGCTTAATTTGAATCCGCTCGGACTCGCCATGGATCAAGTGAGTTTTCATCAAATTACCACTAAGCGCCAGACGTTTTGCATATCCAAGCGAGCCTTCAACCTTGAGCACCTTCCAATCAAACTTTGTAAAACACGTGATCGGCGGCCAGCCTAATGACTCATACTGACCAATTCGCCCAAAATTAGCCGCCCCCAACACAATGGTCTTAAACGTGTGGTCCCGGCCATCAGGAAATCTGAACTGAAGAATTGCGACATTTGCTAGCACCGCGCCAACACGAAAGCGTCGCAGACTTTGAAATTGCATTTGCCTCACCTCAAATTTATTATGCAGGCGAATGGGACAACTTCGCAAGAAAACCGTCTATATTGTGGACATTTTCCTCAATTCGGTGCTCGCAGTTGACAACTCGTTATGGGATTACTGGTATACCGATTTTTTATGAAGAATTTTATAGCCTAATTTAACGGTGTTTGTTTAAGTGTCATGATACGAAACACTTAAAAAGCTTTTCTTGTGTTTTTGCTTTTTCGGTGGTACATTATCGCTAGGAGAAGTGATCAGCTTAGCGCAGGCTGACCGTACCACTTCACGCTGCGGGGGAAGACCCAAAGCTAAACCAATGAGACGATCCCACAGTAGCTTGGGCTTAACTGTCGAATGCTGCTGGATCTCTAGTTTCAGAGTGCCGGCATAGAAGGGTCTCACTTGGGTGGACTCATATCAGTAACTGCTGGGAGAACCATCCTCATGGCAACATGGGAAGCCAGTCGACGACTGTGTGCGAAAGGCAATGCTAGCTGATTAGCAATGAAAGGGCTAAGGGCCAAGAACCCAAGGCTCGCAGTAGCGTACTTGAGCAATAATGGGTTGAACTGCATGAACGTAATCAAATAGGCATCAAAGCCTGGAATCCACGAAATGCACCTTGGTTTCGTGGGTTTTGTGCGCTTAAATTCGAAAATGACCTTCAAGCGTGTTCCTCAACACTTGAAGGTCATTTTTTTTGCCACAACAAAAAAGTTTCGGAAGAGGCACCCCCATCCGAAACTTTATCATTCTCATTCTCCTGCTAAAGCGACTAAATGCTTAAACGGTGCTAACTGTGCTTGGTCTTCCGTGTACAACATTTCGGGGTGCCACTGGACCCCGAAGATCCGATGCCGAGCATCATTAGATTGTACCGCTTCAACCACATCATCATGTGCGCGAGCAATCACTGTGAAGTCGTCAGCCACATCTTTTAAGGCTTGGGTATGCAACGAATTGACCAAATGGGTTTTACCTAACGCAGCGGATAAATACGTGCCTTCAGTCAAATCCACGTAATGTGATGCTTGGGTGTCTGGCGTTGGCACTTGCATGTGTTTGATCACTGGTTCCTTGCGGTAGGCGAGATCTTGCCACAAGGTCCCACCTAAGCCGACATTGAGCATTTGCATCCCGCGGCACACGCCTAAAATCGGCTTCTCAGTCGCGCGCACTGCCTGGATAATGTCCAATTCAAATTCATCACGGCGCAAGGAAGTCTGCCCCATCAATGGCTGAGGCTCTTCCCCGTATAAAAACGGTGACGCCCCTTGGCCACCTGTCAGCAAGAAGCCGTCAAATTGTTCGACATACTTGCTGGCGTCTTCGCGATCCACCAATGGCAAAATCACTGGCGTCCCGCCGGCTGCATAGACAGCATCGATATAAAACTGTGGGACATAAGTCGCCGGATGATTATGGAACACCTTTTCTGCAAAATCATATTGATTGGCAATAATTGCAATCAATGGTTTCATGTTACTTCACCTCAATATATTGATAGTTCACGGTCGATCCAAATGGAATGATCGACAAGCCCGAAGTTTTTGGATTCTGAACATAGCTTAACCCCACTTGATACACTGGCGCAATGGCGACATCGGTTTTGATCATGCGCGTTTCTGCTTGTTGAATCGCTTGATAGCGCGCTTCTGGTTGGCTCGCTAGACTGCCGTGGATCTTAGCAAGATCAGCGTCATAGGCTTTGGAGTTATATTTGGAGAAGTTCAACTGACCAGTCGATTGATACACATCCAAGAAGTTGATCGGATCGTCAAAATCTGGGGCCCAAGTCCCAAACGCGATGTCATAATCGCCTGAGCGCTCCAAGGCAATGCGTTGCGCCACTGGAATCGACTTCAAAGTGATGTGCACACCTGGCAAGTGTGATTCGATTTGCCCTTGTAAAAATTCGCCAGCGTTTTTGGCGTCTTCCGTGTCTGCCGTCAACAGCGTCAATGTCAAACTGGACTTACCTAACTCTTGTTGCGCCTTGGCCCATTCGGCTTTGGCATCGGTTGGGTTAAAGGTGATCAAGTTGCCAGTATCTTTGCGGTAGTCTTTGCCAGTTTTTGGATTGGTGGACAAGTTGCTTGGCACCAAACCGTTAAGGGCTGTCGAGCCATCTTTTAACACGTTCTTCGCAAATTTGCCTTTGTCAAAACTTTCAGCGATCGCCCGGCGCAAATGGACATTAGCCGTGGCGGAGCGGTTGAAGTTCATGCTTAAATAACCGATCGTCGGTGTAGTGATTTGATGCAACGCCTTGTTGTTGGTGAAGCGACTCAAGTTCTCTGAAGTCAACGCTGCATAATCCACTTTGCCAGTGTTGAACAAGTTGGCCGCAGTGCCTGAGTCTTTGACCACGCGCACGGAAACAGAATCGAGTTTGACCGATTGTTTGTCCCAGAATTTGTTGTTCTTTTGATACGCAAATTGCAAGAACAAGTTAGCCACCCCATGGCACGACACCGTGAGATGAAC
>NZ_AZEU01000123.1 GCF_001435035.1 Lacticaseibacillus manihotivorans DSM 13343 = JCM 12514 | reverse complement strand
TGCTTGGTCACAGGAATAGCCTTCTTTCTCTTGGAGACCAAGCCTTGAGCGCCATTGCGCTCGTATGCCTTAACCCATTGCCAAACAGTACTAGGTGACGAAAGATCAAAGTGTAGGGCGGTTTCTGGGTAAGAAGCTTGGTGTTGTTTCATCCAGTGTAATACGCGGAGCTTGAACTCTCTAGTATATTCAGAATGAATAACACGGCTTTGCAACCCAAGAACACCAAAGCGCTCAAAGCGGTGAACCCAGAGAAGAACCGTTTCTGGCATTGCGATATGAAACTGTCTGGCAACCGTAGTGGAACCCAAACCGTTGAGATACGCCGCGACGGCATTTATACGAAGATCTAAATCAAACTTGACCATAAGAAAACCCCCAGATTTGGATT
>NZ_AZEU01000122.1 GCF_001435035.1 Lacticaseibacillus manihotivorans DSM 13343 = JCM 12514 | reverse complement strand
TTCATTATACCCTCTCTTAAAAGTTGTCTCAGGAATCAGCTTACATCCACCTGGCGGCAATCGGCGTGACGCTGGTCTTGTTCGTTGTCTTCCCCAAAAACATCAATGAATCGGGGTTAACTACGAGCAAGTCCTTTGTGATGGGAGAGAACACTTTCATCTATGCCAACGCCAAACGGTATAGCAATCAAACGTATCGGCTGGGCTTTTATGTCAGTGACAATCAGCTTGATCCGTTGGCTGCCGTCCGCGCAAAG
>NZ_AZEU01000121.1 GCF_001435035.1 Lacticaseibacillus manihotivorans DSM 13343 = JCM 12514 | reverse complement strand
CCTCACGGTGTCGTGCCACGGAGTGGCTAACTTGTTCTTGCAATTTGCGTTTTTAAATGCTTATGCTTCAGCCGTAAATTCAGCTAATTTGTCTAACGCACGATCAGCAATGGCTTGATTGCGTTCGAGTTTATTTTTGATGCGACCAGGTAAGCCTGGCATGATCCCAAAGTTGGCATTCATCGGCTGGAAGTGTTGCGGTGACGCGTTGGTGATATATTGCGCCATTGCCCCGATTTGAGTGGCTTTTGGGAAAGTCAACAAGTCTTGGCCTAATGCCATGCGCGCGGCGTTGCGTCCTGCGATCAAGCCACTCGCCGCAGATTCAACATAGCCTTCCACCCCAGTCATTTGGCCGGCGAAGAACAATCCTGGTTTCAGTTTGCTTTGATAAGTGGCTTCCAGCACCCGTGGTGAATTCATATAAGTGTTGCGATGCATCACGCCATAGCGCACGATTTCGGCATTTTCCAAACCTGGGATCATGCGGAAAATACGCTTTTGTTCGCCCCACTTCAAATGCGTTTGAAAGCCGACGATGTTAAACAAGCTGGCTGCCACATTATCTTGGCGCAATTGCACCACGGCATAAGGATCGCGCCCAGTGCGTGGATCCGCCAACCCAACTGGCTTTAAGGGGCCAAACAACATCGTTTGCGCGCCGCGTTCTGCCATGACTTCGATGGGCATACAACCTTCAAACACGGTCATATTTTCAAAATCATGCCCTTGCGCTACTTCCGCATGCACCAAGGCATCTTGGAAGGCAAAGTACTCGTCTTTGGTCATCGGGCAGTTCAAGTAAGCCGCTTCGCCCTTATCATAGCGGGACTTTTTGTAGACAATGTCCATGTCAATCGAGTTGGCATCGATGATCGGCGCGGCGGCATCAAAGAAGTGCAATCCTTCAGCACCATTAAGTTCAGCGATTTTATCCGCTAAGCCTGCTGCAGTCAATGGACCAGTGGCGACGACTGTGATCCCTTCAGGAAAGTCAGTGAGTTCCTCATTGATGACATGGACCAAAGGATGTTCGCGCAGTTTCTCCGTCACCGCTTGGGAAAAGGGTTCCCGATCCACTGCCAAGGCCCCACCAGCTGGCACGGCGTTGGCATCAGCAGCAGTCATGATCACTGAGTTCAACCGGCGCATTTCTTCTTTCAACAACCCGACGGCATTGGTGATTTGATTGGCCCGCAAGGAGTTGGTGCACACCAGCTCCGCAAAGTTGGCGGTGTGGTGTGCAGGCGTGGTGGCAACGGGGCGCATTTCATATAAGTTAACTTCCACACCAGCGTTGGCGATTTGCCAAGCGGCTTCAGCCCCGGCTAACCCGGCGCCGACGACGTTTACAATAGGCATATTAGTTTCCTCCTTGTTGGTACTTAAAATTAGTATAACGCTTTCTTCTCGATTCAAAAACACGGGGCGCATCTTTTCAGATGGTCCCTGTGTTTGAAACTCGCATTTACTTTCGTCGTGCTTTTTCTTGGCAACGTTGAAGCAGTTAGCGACGCGTTACGATTCGACCAAAGAACGGGCAAACCATAACGCTAGGCTACCTGTTCAACTAAGTTCGCCAAGAAACGCACTGGCCGTCGAGCTTATTGACTGCAACGCCGACACATCTCGCTACGCTTCACCCTTCGACCATAACCCAGGTCAAAGGGCGAACCTAGGCGATCTGGTCGGCTAAGCCCGCAGTCAAACGCTCTGGTTTTATTTTTGCACGGCTTCGGAGTAATCACCGTTTGGACATAGCACTTGCTTGCCGCCGCGGGATTTCTTTTCGATCAAGTAGTGGTCACACTTTGGACAGTTGCGGCCGACTGGCTTGTCCCAAGAAACGAAATCACATTCTGGGTAACGATCACAGCCGTAGAAGATCCGGTTTTTCTTGGATTTACGTTCCACGATTTGGCCTTTGTGGCATTGTGGGCAAATCACGCCGATTTCTTTGACGATGGCTTTGGTGTTGCGGCAATCTGGGAAGCGCGAACAAGCATAGAACTTGCCGTAGCGGCCTAATTTGATCACCATCGGCGCGCCACAGATATCGCAGTTAAAGCCGGCTGGCTCATCTTTGATTTGAATTTTTTCGATGCCAGCTTCGGCATGCTTCAATTCTTTTTCAAAAGGATGATAGAACTGATCGATAACTTTGACCCAAGGCATTTCGCCGGCTTCGATCGAGTCGAGTTCCCCTTCGACAGATGCCGTGAACTTAATGTCGACGATATCTGGGAAGAACTCGCAAATCAACGAGTTGACGATTTCGCCAAGCTCCGTTGGTTCAAAACGCCGCGCATTAAGCTTCACATAGTAGCGCTTTTGAATGGTTTCAATCGTTGGCGCATACGTCGATGGCCGGCCCACACCGTTTTCTTCCAAGGCTTTAACTAAATTGGCTTCAGAATAGCGGGCTGGTGGCTGAGTGAAATGTTGGGCGGGATCGGTTTTGACCAAGGTCACGTGATCCCCGATTTCAAGATCTGGCAACAAATTGTCTTTTTGATCAGCGTCGCGGCTGGACACATAAAGTGTGGTGAAGCCATCGAATTTGGTTTGGCTCCCATTAGCATGGAAGGTCGCGCCTTTTTGATCGATGGTGACCGCTACCGTGTCGATCACAGCAGGCGTCATTTCACTGGCGACAAAGCGGCTCCAAATCAAGCGGTACAACTTCATTTGATCTTTGTCTAAAACCTTTTCCAGACTTTCTGGCGTGCGCAAGGTCGACGTTGGGCGGATTGCTTCATGGGCGTCTTGGGCGCCTTCTTGCAATTTGCCTTGGCGGATCTTGACGGCTGCGTATGCTTCACCATACTTCTCGTGAATAAAGTGAGAGGTTTCAGTTTTGGCCACGTTGGATACACGCGTGGAATCAGTACGCATATAAGTGATCAAGCCGACGGTGCCGAGCTTGCCGCCTAAGTTGATCCCTTCATACAGCTGTTGGGCCAACATCATGGTTTTGCGCGTACGGAAGTTCAACTTACGGTTGGCTTCTTGTTGCAAGGAACTGGTGGTAAATGGCGGCGCGGGATAACGCTTGCGTTCTTTCTTGACGACATTGGTGATGTCAAAAGGCGCTTTGCGGTCGATGCCACGCAGCACTTCTTGAACCGCGTCGTTGTTTTTCAGCGCCATCTTTTTGTTGTTTTGTCCATAGAAGCTGGCGGCAAATTTCTTAGCCGTACCTTTCTTGAACTCAGCGTCTAAGGTCCAGTATTCTTCTGGCACGAAAGCACGAATGGCTTCTTCGCGATCGATGATCAACTTCAACGCAACGGATTGCACCCGGCCGGCGGATAAGCCTTTTTTGACTTTCTTCCACAATAGCGGGCTGATGGAATAGCCCACCAAACGGTCTAAGACCCGGCGTGCTTGTTGGGCATCGACTAAGTTCATGTCGATGGAACGCGGGGTCTTGAAGGCATTTTTTACCGCGTCTTTGGTGATTTCGTTGAAGACCACGCGGTTTTTGCCTTTAGGGTCGAGACCTAAAATGTGCGAGACATGCCAAGCGATGGCTTCCCCTTCACGGTCCGGATCGGCGGCGAGATAAATGTGGTCAGCTTTTTTAGCATTTTTCTTGAGGTCTTTGATGACATCGCCTTTGCCTCGAATGGAAATATATTTGGGCTCATAATCGTGCTCAAAGTCGATCCCCATTTGGCTTTTGGGTAAGTCGCGAATGTGCCCTAAGGAAGCAACCACTTTATAATTGCGTCCTAGGTACTTCTCGATGGTTTTGGCTTTTGCTGGCGATTCCACGATGACCAAATTCTTGGCGGTCATGTTCGCCCTCCTTTCACTGAGCGGATTGCTCTAAACTGGGCTATCATATGCTACCCTGGATTCTTTTGTCAAATCCAGATTTGTAAAACTCACACTTGTCACAGTATCGCTTAATGTCTTTTCAGTTTCAAGGGGCAATCTGAAAATGACTCAGTCAAAATATTGCATTTCTTCTATTATATTAGAGCCAGACGTCACCAATTTTGCCCCAGCTTGAATCAGTAAATTGGTACCTACACTTTGTGGATGATTAATATCGCCGGGTAATGCAAAAACTTCACGATTATTTTGTAAGGCGAGGTTTGCGGTGATCAAACTGCCAGAATGTCCCGCTGCTTCCGTCACCAATAAGCCATGAGCTAATCCGGCGATAATGCGATTGCGCATCACAAACATGTATCGCTGAGGCGCAACGTCCAATGGATATTCAGATAACACTAGCCCCTGTTCTTCGATTTGTCGTTGCAGCTGTTGATTTGACTTAGGATAGACGATGTTTAAGCCGTTTGCAACCACTGCAATCGTTGGCAGACCATGTGTCAGTGCAAATTGATGCGCAAACGCATCAGCGCCTTGTGCCAGCCCAGAAATGATGGTGATCGATTGTAGCTGACGCCCCAGTTGATTCAGTGATTTCGGTGTGTATTGGGTTGCTTTTCGCGCGCCCACGATTGCCAAAGTCAACGTTTTGAGCAACTTAATATTCCCGCGATAAAATAACACAGTTGGCGGTTCAAAACTTTCTCTCAACCGTTCTGGGTATTCAGGATCTAAGCACGTGATGAACTGCAATTGACGATATTGTTTGCGCGCTTCAGCTTTCAAATCTTCATCAGTGTAAACAGTGTAAAGATCCGCACTCAACTGCATCGGCTCCAGCTCATCAGTGCCGGCGTGCAGGTGCAGTTCTTTGAAAGCTAAGTTTTGGGTTTTGAACCCTTTGGTATAGGTGGCCAAATGCCACAAAAATAAAAAATCACGTATCTGCATGGTCACACCTCCTGACCATACCATACGTGATTTTTTTCAAATTTAAAAATTTGCGGCTTCGCGCACTGGGGAAAAACTCATCCGGTGAATCGGTGAAACGCCGCACTCTCTTAGGCCAGCAAGGTGTTTGGCCGTGCCATAGCCCATGTTGTCAGCTAAATCATAGCCTGGATACACCCGGTCATACATCACCATTAAACGATCTCGCACGACTTTGGCGACGATGGACGCCGCAGCAATAGAAATCGAGTTGGCATCCCCGTGAATCAGCTTACGTTGGGGGATGTTGGTCGGCACCGTCAACGCATCGACCAATAAGTAATCGGGTTGCACTCTGAGGCTGGCGACTGCACGACCCATCGCCAATTCTGTAGCATGATAAATATTTTCCCGATCGATTTCATGATTGTCAGCCACCCCGAGACTAACAGCTAAGGCTTCATGCATGATTTGCGGAAATAAAGCTTCACGTTTATGTGCGGATAATTGTTTGGAATCATTGACATCCAAATCAAAATCTTGGGGCAATACCACTGCGCAAGTGACAACTGGCCCGGCTAATGGCCCCCGTCCGACTTCATCGATCCCGGCAATGCGCGGATATTGCGCCCAAAGCTTGCGTTCATAACGCGTGCGGTAGTTTAGCGCCAAAGCCTCGGCTTCAGCCTTAGCTTGCCGGTTTTGATATTGTTCAAGCAGTTTTTGCGCACCTACTCGTGGGTCTTGCGCCAATTCAGTCAGCAACGCTTCGTCAACCTGATCAGCTTTCAGTAATGTGCGCAGTTCACTAAGCGTTTGCGTCATTTTCTGCCTCTGGCTTTTCTAAGGTGTAGCGCCCAAACTTGCCTTGCCGCGCATCAAAAATGATCCGTTCTGCCATGCGGTTGTAGTTATCGGCAAAGCCGTTCTTCTTGGCAAGGTGAATCATCAAATCAGCGTCGGACAATGCCAGGTCATCAGCATTCAAGCCATAAGCGCGGCGGAAGCTTTCCGTATAGTTTTCCCGGAAGAATTGCAGGCCATACATGCCGACGATGTCTTCTTGATAAACGGAATCGGCGATGGCCCCAGTCAACGCGAGCTTTTTGCCGATCATTTCGTCTTCAAACTTCGGCCATAAGATCCCAGGGGTGTCGAGCAACTGGAACGTTTCGTCAGCTTTGAGCCATTGTTGGTTCTTGGTGACGCCAGGACGATTGCCAGTGACAGCCACGTTCTTTTTGATCAAGCGGTTTAAAATGGTGGACTTGCCGACGTTCGGGATCCCGATACACATGGCGCGAATAGCAGGGTTTTTGATGCCGCGAGATTTTTGCTTGGCAATTTTAGCAGCCATTAGCTTCTTGGCCAATTGCGGGATCTGGTTGAGGCGCTTAGCATGTTGAGCATCGATGGCGATAGCTTCATAACCGAAACCTTTATAATATGCGACCCATTGTTTGGTGATTTCCGGATCGGCGAGGTCTTGCTTGTTCAACACCATAATGCGGGGCTTTTGGCCGACGATTTGATTCATCATCGGGTTACGTGACGCTTCAGGGGTGCGCGCATCGACGATTTCTAACACGACATCGACTTGTTTGAGTTTTTCTTGGACTTGATTGCGGGCTTTTGCCATATGTCCTGGGAACCAGTTAATAGCCAATTTGATTTCTCCTTATGTCACTTGCTCATGAAAAGGCGGCCTCCCCAAGTGAGAAGCCGCGACTGGAAATAGATAAGTTAATTATAACGTAGAAAACGGACCGATGCCAATCAGTCCGTTGACTCGTTGATCGATCAAACGTTGACTTTCTATTTTGGTTGATGTATGTTAGAAGTGACCTCGGGTCATTTTTATTTGCAAGCATATTGACCAGCAGTCATTTTTGGAGGAAATATGAACAGTCTAACTGAAGCACAAAAAGCAGCCCGCGCAAATCAAATTGCAGAAAATGCATGGCACCTCTTTGAAACTCAGCCTTTCGCAAAAATCACCATGGCTGAAGTGGCAAAAACTGCCGGCGTGTCAAAAGGTACCCTTTTCAATTATTTTGATTGTAAAGAAAGCCTCTTTATGACGCTGCTACTAACTGGATATCAAGAATATTTTAATGACGTCATTCAAATGATCCAAGCCAAAGCATCACTAACGTTGGCGGATTTTATCGATCTACTACTGCATCAAACCAAAGTGTTGATCGAAACCAGACCAACTTTAGTCCGACTCAACGCACTGCGCGGTCCGGTGCTTGAACAAGGGGCGAACATGGAACAAACCGTTGCTTTCCGCGAACAACTCTACGCCAAAAACCAAGCACTTGGCCAAGCCGTGGCTGAACGTATTCCATCATTGACCGTCAAAGAAGTGAGCCAACTCATGCTGGTGCAAAGTGCCATCATCAGTGGGCTGATGAATATGTCAAGTTTGAATGCCTTCAATCATCACCTGTTAACCAAAGTCAATTTCGAAAACTTTCAAATCGATTTGGTTAACGACGCAGTTGATGTGTTTGGCAACTATTTGGCTGGTCGCTATCCCGAAACACATAAGAGGTAATGAAACATGAATCAAAATCAAATCAGAAATTTTGCCATCATCGCTCATATCGATCACGGCAAATCGACATTAGCAGATCGCATTATGGAACAGACTCAAACCGTGAGTGCTCGCGCAAGTCAGGCACAATTGCTCGATGATATGCAAGTTGAACAAGCACACGGGGTCACCGTCAAATCGCGCACTGTGCGCAACTTCTATCAAGCCGATGACGGCGTGGAATACGAATACAATTTAATCGATACACCGGGACACGTTGATTTTTCTTATGAAGTCTCTAAAAGCCTCGCCGCCAGTGATGGTGCGATCCTTTTAGTCGATGCCACCCAAGGCGTACAGGCCCAAACCGTGGCCAATCTCCGTTTGGCTCGGGAAAATCATCTCACCATCTTACCTGTCATCAACAAAATTGATAGTGCCGCAGCTGACATCGAAAAAACCGAGCAAGAGATCCGCGCGCTGGGCTCAGAATTTGCGGAAGCTAGAATTCTCCACATTTCAGCCAAAACAGGCCTTGGCGTTCACGAAGTCCTCGAAGCGATCCACGAGGTCTTTCCTGCACCAAGGGGCAGTGCCAATGCACCACTTAAAGCCTTGGTCTTCGACTCGATGTACGACAGCTTCAAAGGCATTATCGCCTATGTCCGCATCGTCGATGGTCGTTTGACGCAAAATCAATCCGTTAAATTAATGGCGGCAAATACCACGGTTCAAAATAAAGGCATCGGGGTCTTTGCACCACAACGCACCGCGACCCCCGATTTGACCGTCGGCGAGGTTGGCTATATCATGACTGGGCTCAAGGATCCCACATTATTACGTGTTGGCGATACCCTAACTGACGCGCTTCAGCCAACGGCAAAGGCCTTGCCTGGTTATCACCCTGCTCATCCCATGGTGTATGCTGGCTTTTATCCCAAAGATGAATCGTATCGTGATTTGGAACTCGCAATCGAAAAGTTGAGCCTGAATGATTCATCTTTTCAATATGTTCGCGAAACGTCCGAAGCCCTTGGGCCAGGTTTCCGTTGCTCATTTTTAGGGATCTTTCATTTACAAATTATTCGCGAACGCCTACAAGACGAGTATGGCCTTGAGGTGTTGACGACAGCCCCCAACGTCACCTACAAAGTCCATTTAAAAGCTACAGATGACGTTCAAATCGTCAACAATCCCATCGTATTTCCTGATTTTTCAAAAATCGATTATGTCGAGGAACCTTTTTCCGACATCACGATCACCACAGATAATCAAGTGCTCGGCGATGTCATGAAACTAGCTGACACGCACAAAGGCCAGTTAGTTGATATGGGGAATCAAGGGGCATTGATTGCCTTGCAATATCACATTCCGACCGCAGAAATCGCCTATTATTTTTCTCAACGCCTTAAAATCGATTTCACATGGGTACGCCACGCTTGAAACCGAATTTTCAAACTACGAATTAGCTGACGTCGTAAAAGCTGAAGTTGCGATCAACTATAGTGTTGTTGATGCATTGTCCTTTGTCGTTCACCGTGAAGATGCGCCTGCCATGACGCAGCAATTAGTCGAGAAATTGAAATACACGGTCCCTCGCCATTTATACCCCATGCCAGCGCAAGCCATCGTTGAAGGCAAAGCGATTGCGCTCGTCGATATTCCGCCATTACGAAAAAATGCTGCGGTGAATGGTGAAAAAAGAAGCATTTCAAAAAAACAAGCCTTGCTCAGGCGCCAAAGTATGAACAAGCGCCAAGCCGAAAAGAGCACCATCAAGCTATCGCAAGAGGTCTTCAATTCGATCTTGGACATTTCATTGAACTAGTGAGGACACATCCAAACAATAGTAGGATAATGCTCGGTACCCGTCTTTTGAGGCGTCAGAACAACGTGAGCATGTGGCTATGCAAGTTTCGCGTAAATATCTGGGTAATTTTCAACGAAATATATGGGCAAAATATGATTCTATTTGTCATGCATTGCTAAAAAAATGTCTTTTCGACGCCACGCCTAATTCATCTGAAAAATTGCCCAGACAATTTAACCGTGATGAAAAAGCCCGAATTAACGGGCTTTTTTGCTAACGTAGATTCAGTTTCCCGGTTTTCCCGTACCCACTATGAATCGCATTGCCAATCAACCTTGTTTCAACAAGTCCCAGGGCTTATGGCTCTTGCGTCGTCTCCTCTTCAAATGGCGTCCTTGCCGTTTTGAGTGCGCGCCTCGCCCATGCCTTTCAATAAGTCTTGAATTTCGTCCATCGTGATCCCCAGATATTTGTTCGCATTTCCGTTTGGACTAGTGTATTGCTGAAACGAAAAACGCTCGTAAAATGGTATCGTTTGAGGCAATGATTCTACCGAGACAATAGTGAATGCACCAAGCGCGTATCGTTGTTCATATGCCATGGCAAGGATACTCGACAAAATGCTGGCGCCAAATTGCTGACCTTGGTAACGCGTATCACCCCCCAAAAAGCTGATCAATAGTGATGGATACTCCGTGATACCCCCAACTTTAAATTCATGCGCGACGCGATATTTGCGGGTGATTGATGTGGCATCATTTTGTAAAGGGACGAAGCCAATCAAAGTGTGAAGGTATTGGTAATATATTCACTGTCCAAAGCATCGTTCCTGATAAAATTATCAATGAAATCGACCCCACACGAAAACGAGGACACAAGCTTTTGATGGCTTGTATCCTCGAGCATTTGAAAAATATGGGTGAACTTAAGTGACTGATTCATTTCGTTAACTTGTAAATGTGAACACCTCTTAAAGCTTCACCGGCTTTACGCACTTCTTCATGACGTTTTGCAGTGATTTTGCCATTTGCCCGTTCTTTGAAGCGTTTATATTTCTCGGCGTTCAGCTGCAACGGGGAACTTTTTCGTGTAATGGTTGCCATGATTTTATCCTCCATTAATAACAGAGTGTGTCTATACATTGATTATTGCCGATTTTTGTCTTGTAGTCAACTTGCCGAGAACCCTGTACCGTTAATCGATCCATTTGTTTTACTGAGCAAGGTGAACTGCCTCAATACGATTATGCGCCAAGCTTACTAAAAATTGCCGAAAGATAATTTATTACAGTGCCATCTAACAACACACGCCAATTTATAGGATAATAAAAAGGCTCCTCATTTCTGAGAAACCTTCAAAGGATAAAAATGATCCTCAACACCAGTTGACAAACTCCCATTATTAGCATGGATGTCGAACATCTAGTGATTAAAGTTTGCCATTTAAAAATTCAGCCTCGCCATTTCCGAAGCTCCAATCATCATCATTGTTCGGCACCAGGCTAAACATAATATCTTGCTTGCGAATTCCTAACTCTTGGTTAAGTCGTTCTGTTAACTGTTGATAAAATTGAAGCTTATTTTTAGTTGCTCGTGGTCGGGTGACAAGATTGAACACGACGATATCCTTAGTTCTTTCAATCCCTAACCCTGTGTCAAAAATCTGCATTTCAAAAGGTTCATGTTGGGTCAAAATTTGATAACGATCACCTTGGGGCGTATTCAATGTTTTAATCTGAACCTCATAAGCAATTTTCAAAAGTTTTTCTAAATAAGCCTGATCATGACCCTTGATTACATCGATCCTCATTAATGGCATAAAAAATTCTCCTATCTTTTTTATTTTATGCAGGGACAGCTACTATGAAGATAACTGCTTCTATCAGCACCCCACAGCTATCATTAAGCAGTCCTTTACCCAAAACTATCGCTAGCGGTACGATCAAGTAATGGAAACTACAGAATCATTGTACAACAATTTATAATATAATATCCGATCAATTTATATTGATAATCTGACCAGTTGCAATCTGCAAGGTCACCTGCTCGTCATACTTGTCTTTTAAATTCCTGCCTGTGGTCGTTGATAAATCAGTCTTGGAGGATACAGTTGATGTCAGTCATAAGATCTAGGAAAATATCAATTAAAACTATGGTAATACGACTATTTTCCCCAGCCCGGTGGAAGTCGCTACGTACTGGTGCGTCTCCCGAGTTTGCACCAACGTAAAAGCTTTTTCTGGCGCAACATCAACATAATGTTGTGAAATGAAATCAAATATTGAACGAACGTGCTGCGCATCGATGCAAACAATCGTCGCTCACAAACTGGCATGCTATGATTTTTTTCAACCAATCCACCAGTGCAGCGAATATGGTATGATGTTTCTGAAAGTAGGCGATACGACTTGGCGAAGAAAAACAAACATCAATCAAACGCAGCCCGCAAGAAACAGATCCAGCGCCAAACCGACGCCAAAACTCGCGATGCGCAACAACAAGCATTATCACACGGCCACTATATCAAAAATCCGCGTGTGATCTGATCCAGACTAAATAAGCGTCGATCGAATTCAATTTTCGATCGACGCTTATTTTTATCCTCAAAGCCCAATTTGTTTCAACTGTAAGAACGTACATACTGCAAAAATCATCCCCATCAGCAAAATGTTTCGCCATTCTCCGACCAAAATCACTGGCAGGTCAGTCAACCCATCACGTTTGCGCTGATGCACGGCCACGCGATCACAAATGATGCCCACGACCACTAAAATTGCCGGTGTTAACCATAAGCCCCATTGGCCACCCCAACTATCTGCAACGCCTGTAGCGTTGAAATGCAGCGCAATGGTTTGCGGACTGATCACCATGAATCCGATCGTCACAACGACACTCAGTAATGCAATACCCCAAATCCACAAGCGAAACTTTCTCATCACGCTCATCTCCTGTTGCCAACATTATAACGCAGACTCGGTGCTTATTTGTAACTTTTTGATCAAGGTATGCAATTCGGCTAAAGATTCTTTTTGCCCAGTTAACAACCACTCCCGCCAGATCCCGTAAACGCCATTGGTCATAAAGACTGTCCAATACTTCAAATGCTCAGGCGTCATCCCTGCCCAATTGGCATAATAGCGCGCCATATTCTTGGTGAACAAATCACGGATCACATATTCGAAGTGAGCCCTCAAAGACAGCCGAAGCTCGTCGGCGAAACGATCAAAGAATGCCTGCATGTCTTCAAGTTTCACTGTGGCCGGTTGTTCAAAAATCACATTGTCAAACAAACGTTGGATGCGTGGGGCAAAATGTTGCCGCAAAATATCTTCAACGCTATCGTAGTTGCGATAAAATGCCATCCGACTGACGCCGGCTCGGGCCACTAACTCAGTGATTTTGATTTCGCTGAGCGTTTTTTTCTCGAGGAGTTGAAATAAGGCTTCGGTTAAGTAGGTTTGTGAGTCTTGTTGAATCGCTTGGGCATGTTTAGTGGCTGCCATCACAATTTCTCCATTCTGTCACAGATGCCGGTTTTGGCCTTGTGACCTCTTTTCATACAACGTACACTATTGGCACTGAGGTTACAACTGTATCGCATCAAAAGGAGAAAATTTATGTCCCAATCATTAGTTGTCGTCACCGGTGGTTCTGGTTTTATCGCCAGCCACATCATCGTCCAATTATTACAAGCCGGCTATGCCGTCCGCACCACCGTTCGCAACATCGAGAAAAAGCGCCCGCTGATCGAACAAATGATGCACCAAGCCGGCGTCACGGATCTCAGCAACTTGAGTCTGGTCGCTGCAGACTTAACCAACCCCGATCACTGGGATGACGCGATCAATAGTGCGGATTATGTGATCCATCCCGCTTCGCCAACGCCGACTTTAAATTTCAAAGATGAACGTGAAATGATCGAACCGGCGATCAACGGGGTATTGTATGTCTTGCGCGCAGCCGCCAAGCATCACGTCAAGCGCGTGGTGTTAACGTCAGCTTACGGGGCGATTTTTGCCGGACATCGCGATCAAACGACCCCTTTCACCGAAAAAGATTGGTCAGATTTGACCCAACCAGGCGTCCACCCTTATCAAAAATCCAAAACCATGTCTGAACGCGCCGCTTGGGATTTCATCAAGCATGATGATTCGGGTTTACAGCTCGCGACAGTTAACCCGGTTGCGGTCATGGGGCCGGTGCTCGCCGATGATTATTCCCATTCTAATATCCAAATCAAAGATTATCTCACTGGCAAAACGCCACCGGTGCCAAAAGTCGATTCAGGCTATGTCGATGTCCGAGACGTTGCCAGTTTACACTTACTGGCGATGACGCGCCCGGAAGCTAATGGCCAGCGCTTCTTAGCAACGACTGGGGAAACTTTGTCTATGCTTGAAGTCGCCAACATTTTATGCGAGGCATTTCCAGCGTTTGCCCACAAACTGCCGAAGCACGAGATCCCCACTGCTGCCTTAAAGCTTGCAGCCAAGGCTGATCCGATGTTGAAAATGGTGGCGTCGGTCGCAGGCACCTATGCCGAAACTTCAAATGAAAAAGCGGTGACGTTATTAGGCTGGCATCCCCGTTCAGCTCGCGAAGCCATCATTGCCACGGCGCAATCGATGATCGACTTAGGGATCGTATCAGTAGATTAAATCCCATTTTGTGACAATCTAGTTGTCAATTGCTTGAATGCGTTCTCAGATACGTTACAATAGACCTATCCGAATCGGAAAGGACTTGTGAACATGTCAACTCAAGAACAATATGAAACCATTCTCTCAACTGCTGAAAACATCGCGTTAGCCACCGAACTCAGCGATCACACGCCATCGGTGCGCATCACCAACTTCTTATTCGATAAAGCTGTCAACACCGTGTACTTCTGCACAGATAGTCGCGCCGACAAAGTCAAAGAAATTGCCGCCAACAACACGGTTTCCTTCACCACCACGCCACTTGAGGCCGGCACTGTTCGTGTCACTGGTGCGACTGCAACCTTGGTCAATGAAAAAAAGCCGGAACTTTTCGCCTTGATGGACCAAAAGTATGCCAGCTTCAAAATGTTCACCCCAGAAATGCGTGCCGGCATGAATGCTTATGCGTTGACTTACAAGCAAGCTGACGTGTTCTTCCGTGGTGACACCAAGCTCACATTCTAATGAACGAGTTAGCGCTGAATTCCTTCAGCGCTATTTTTGTGGAATGGGGAGCACTTCATCTTCATGGATCAGCTCAATGGCTTCGCCGCAAGCTTGACGTTCGTGAATATTGTGTTCGCCCCACTTGCACATAGCCGTCAAGATCTCATTTAAACTTTCCCCGCGCTCAGTCAAACAATAATCCACGCGTGGTGGCACTTGTTGGTAAACATGCCGCGCCACAATGCCGTCATCTTCAAGTTCACGCAATTGTTGGGTGAGCATTTTTTGTGTGATCTGTGGGATCGCCCGGCGCAATTCCCCGGTGCGCATGGTTTGATTGCGCAAGTGACACAAGATAATCGCCTTCCATTTGCCGCCGATCACTTGCATGGTGGCTTCAACGCCGATGTTATAAGTTGTCATAGAACCTCCATAGGTACTTTTTGGTGCGTATTGCACAAAATAGTGCGTACTAGTTTTTCTGAATACCTCCAGTATACTATATTTTCGTAAGCAAATCATCTGGAGGACTTTTATGGAAACCACAACTTTTTCAAAACGTACCGCAACTTGGACGCTGATGGCTTTGGCCATTTCCGCTTTTGCCATTGGCATCACCGAATTTATCGCAGTCGGCGTGATGCCAATGCTAGTGTCAGCTTTTGATTTAAAACTCAGCACCGCTGGCTTGACCGTTTCGGTATATGCTGCGGGGATCATGGTCGGCGCTCCACTGTTAACTGCATGGACCACTGGCCTGCCTCGAAAAAAACTTCTACTCGCAGTGATGGGGATGTTTATTATCGGTAACGGATTGACTGCGATTGCCCCAAGCTTCCCCTTGATGCTAGTCGGTCGGGTGATCGCAGCCTTTGCGCATGGCTTGTTTATGTCAACAGCGACAGTCATCGCTGCCTCTGTTGTTTCAGAAAATCGCCGCGCGAGTGCGATTGCGACTATGTTTACCGGATTGACAGTTGCGACTGTCACCGGTGTGCCTTTGGGAACGATGATTGCGCAAGTGGCGAGCTGGCGCGTTGCTTTCCTATTAATTGCCGAATTTGGCGTGCTCGCCTTACTTGGTAACTGGATTTTAGTGCCGGCCAACTTACCGCAACCGAACCAGACTGCCCGCGGCGGCTTTAAGCGGATTTTAATGGATCGTCAAGTAGTCGCAGGCCTGGTGATCACGGCTTTGGGCTACGGTGCCAGTTTCCCAGTTTACACTTATATTTCTGCATTACTGGCACAGTTAGGTTTTTACGGTAGCGCTCGCGTGATCGTGTTACTAGTTTATGGCGTCGCTGTCGCCATCGGCAATACCTTAGGCGGCAAGTGGGCCAACCACAAACCGTTGCACGCCTTGGCTTGGATGTTTGGCGCAGACTTGTTGATCATGTTAGTGATGCCACTGGGGTTGGGGCATTTGATCAGCGGCTTGATTTTGATCATGTTGATGGGCTTGTTTGCCTTCATGAACGTTCCAGGGCTGCAATTGTTCACCATGCAATCCGCTGAAGCCAGTCATCCTGAAGATGCGCCCCTGGCTTCTGCTTTAAACATTGCTGCGTTTAACGTCGGCGTCATGTTAGGCAGCTTTGTTGGTGGAAAAATTCTGGATACATTCGGTTTGTGGGCCACCCCATTTGGCGGCGCATTGTTTGCCGCACTGGCATTGCTCATCACCTTGAGCTTAGCGCGAAAAGAAAACTAGTTGAAAAATGCCTGCACAGTCATCTGAGACTGGCAGGCAATTTTTTTACGCTTGAACTGGTTGGTATTGGGAAAATGGGACCCCCGTCCACTGCCGAAAGGCGCGACTGAAAGCACTGGGTTCGCTATACCCTAACAAATAAGCGACTTCGGCTAACGGCAAGTGAAAATTGCGCACGTAATTGATGGCAAGCATTTGTTTGGCATGCGCCAGCAACTTTTTATAAGTTGTGTTGCGCCGACCAAATTCACGCTGTAAACTGCGTGGACTCATCCCTAACTGCGCACCGACGCTGGCCAAGGAGTCATCGGCCCGCGCAATATTGGTCATCAGGGTTTCTTGAACTGAAGCCATCAAGGGATCTTCGGTGTCATTTTCGGCTAATTGGGCTTGAAGGGTTGGTAACATGGTTTCCCACAACGGGTTATTGGCAGTGTCGAACGGTCGCAGCAAATCTGCTTTGGCAAAAATCAAGTCATTGGTTTTACTGAACTCACCGCTCAGACCCAAGTGGGCTTGAATGGCATCAGGATACGGAAACTGACTGGCCATTTTTAATGGCACCACGGCCTTGCCACTACCAGTGCGGACTAGGTTGACTGCTAACAATTGTTCAAACAGTACGGCAATTTGTAATTGCGCCATCTCTGGATAGATAAACACATAATGAACTGCCACTTGCTCGCCTAAATCTTGCACAGTCATCGTTACAGGGCCGATCAAATGTTTATACTTGGCGAGTCGTTGCAAGCAGGCCAGCCCATTTTCTGCCATGAGCGCGGCATAAACTGGCGTGGAAAATTTGGTCATTTGTTCCACGTCACAAGCTTGTAGGATCTGCTTGGTGCTAATATGCGGCTCTGCCACCGCCAACAATTGGTAATACTCCAGCGGTGACAGCGTGATTTGGCCATCAACTAGCCGACCTGACAAGTGCGCTTGGGCTAACAGCGCGTCGATTGGCACTTCAAGTTGTTCTAGAAATTGACAAAAGGCTTCCGGTACCAGAAATTTCATGACGAACTCCTACATGTAATGCACACTTAACCAATCGAACATCCGCGTCGGCAAAATCGTGTGTAAAAAGACCAACGGCTTGGCGCCAAAACCAACTAAGTACCGTGGCTTTGGTTTGCGGGCATTGACCGCTTTTAACATCGTTTTGGCAATCACATCTGGATCAGTCAACCAGCGACTGGAATAAGTTTCCTTAAGGAGCTCTGCCGCTTGTTGCGCTTGTTTAGCATAGGCACCATGTTCTGATGACGCCACAAGATGATCAGCAGCGATTTTACCCCAATTGGTTTTGATTGCACCAGGTTCGATCAAGCTGACTTGAATCCCAAATGGCGCCACTTCCATGCGTAAGGCATCACTGAACGCTTCAAGGGCATATTTCGTCGCATGATACCACGCGCCCATATAAGTGGTGAAGCGCCCACCCATGGAACCGGTGTTAATGATGCGACCAGAGTGTTGTGCGCGCATCCCCGGTAAAACGGCTTGCGTCAACGCTGCCACGCCGAACAAATTCACGTCAAATTGACGCTTAGCATCAGCGATGGACACATCTTCGATCGCCCCATAAGAACCATAGCCGGCATTGTTGATCAACACGTCGATATGCCCAGCTGCTTTTAACACGTGATCCACGGCCGCTTGAATACTTTGGCTGTCAGTGAGATCGAGTTTGACGGCATGAACATTGGGAATGGCTTCGATTGTGTCCACCCGACGTGCTGCGCCGTAAACCGTATGCCCTGCTTGCGCTAATTTTAACGCGGTATCCTTACCGATGCCACTAGATGCCCCGGTGATGAAAATAATTGCCATGATGTTGCCTCCTGATTGACTTGATGTGTTCAAGTATAATCAGCAAGCTACCTTGAGCCCATGACATTTCGCGCCAAGTTCACCGCGCAAATAAAAAACTTACCCGAAATCATCCGAGTAAGTTTGTGGTTTAATCTAATTGTTCCTGGATTATTCATAGAATTTCAAAAAAGCAGCGAAATCCCACGATTCACACGGGA